>JBCBWJ010000150.1:0-6810 GCA_039817165.1 Pseudomonadota bacterium
GGAGGGACCGACCTATGATGAACGATCCTATCGGCGATATGCTGGCTCGTATCCGCAACGCAGCGATGCGCGGGAAATCCACCGTGTCGGTGCCGGCCTCGAAAATGCGCGTGCGCGTTCTCGATGTGCTGGCGGACGAAGGCTATATCCGCGGTCACGAGGCGGCGACGGGCGTGGACGGTCACCCGACCATCGAAGTCAGCCTGAAGTATTTCGAAGGCGCCCCTGCCATCAAAGAGATGAAGCGCGTGTCCAAGCCTGGACGTCGTGTTTACATGGGCGTCAATGACATCCCTTCGGTCCGTCAGGGCCTGGGCGTGTCGATTGTCTCCACCTCCAAGGGTGTGATGTCGGATGCAAATGCACGGGCGGCCAATGTCGGCGGCGAAGTGCTCTGCACCGTATTCTAAGGAGATCGAACGATGTCTCGTATCGGAAAACAACCTGTGGACTTGCCCGATGGCGTTTCTGCGACGCTGAGCGGTCAGACCATCGAGATCAAAGGTCCCAAGGACACGCAGTCCTTCACGGCCACTGATGATGTGACACTGACCATCGAAGATGGGTCTGTGACTGTGACCCCGCGCGGCAGCTCCAAGCGGGCCAAGCAGCAATGGGGCATGACCCGCACCGTGATCGCCAACATGGTCCACGGATCGAAAGAAGCTTTCAAGAAAGAGCTTGAGATCCGCGGCGTTGGCTATCGTGCTCAGGTGCAGGGCAACATTGTGAAACTGAACCTCGGCCTCAGCCACGACGTGGATTTTGAGGTGCCTGCCGGTGTGACCGTGACAGCGCCCAAGCCCACCGAGATCATCGTGGAAGGCCACGACAAGCAGCTCGTCGGACAGGTCGCGGCCAACATCCGCGATTGGCGCCGCCCGGAGCCCTACAAGGGCAAGGGCATCCGCTACAAGGACGAGTATATCTTCCAGAAGGAAGGCAAGAAGAAGTAAGGACGCGAGAAAGATGGCAACAAGCAAAAGAGCTCTGTTTCAGCGACGCCGCATGCGCGTTCGCAGCAAACTACGCAAGGTGAACGCCGGGCGCGTGCGCCTGAGCGTGCACCGCTCATCAAAGAACATCAGCGTGCAGCTGATCGACGATGTGCAAGGTGTGACCCTGGCCTCGGCCTCTTCCCTTGAAAAAGGGCTCGAGACGGGTGGCAAGAACGACATGAGCGCCGCTCAGAAGGTGGGCGCGGCGATTGCCGAGCGTGCCAAGAAGGCCGGTGTGTCCGAGGCGTATTTCGACCGGGGTGGGTTTCTCTTCCACGGTCGGATCAAGGCGCTTGCCGATGCGGCCCGTGAGGGTGGTCTGAAGATCTGACGGGGTCGGTCAACGCCGACGTGTACTGACACGTAAACTGAAAAGAAAGCGCAGGTGGCTACGATGTGGCCATCTCGATGATCCGGGGGCCCGACCTGATGGGCGGGCCGACTGGGATTGGATAACGGGTCAAAGGCCCATTTTGAAAGGACGCCACTATGGCAAGAGACGACAACCGACGGGGTCGCGATCGCGACGAAAATCCGGAATTCGCAGACCGCCTTGTGGCGATCAACCGCGTGTCGAAAACGGTCAAAGGCGGCAAACGCTTTGGCTTTGCGGCACTTGTCGTGGTTGGTGACCAAAAGGGCCGCGTCGGGTTTGGCAAGGGCAAAGCCAAAGAGGTGCCTGAGGCGATCCGCAAGGCCACAGAGCAGGCCAAGCGTCAGATGGTGCGCATTCCGCTCAAGGAAGGCCGCACGCTGCACCACGATGTCGAGGGCCGTCACGGCGCAGGCAAGGTCGTGATGCGCACCGCGCCGACCGGTACGGGGATCATCGCAGGTGGTCCGATGCGTGCTGTGTTCGAGATGCTGGGCGTGCAGGACGTGGTTGCCAAATCCATCGGCTCCCAGAACCCCTACAACATGATCCGCGCCACGCTGAACGGCCTTGGCAAAGAGGTGAGCCCCCGCATGGTGGCACAGCGTCGTGGCAAGAAAGTGGCTGACATTCTGCGTCGTGACGAAGCGCCGGCCGCGGACGCGCCGGCCGAAGCGGCAGAGAGCTAAGGAGAGAGACCCATGGCAAAGACAATCGTTGTCAAACAAGTCGGTTCCCCCATTCGCCGCCCCAAAGACCAGCGCGCGACATTGGTGGGTCTGGGCCTGAACAAGATGCACAAAACGCGCGAGTTGGAAGACACGCCCTCTGTGCGCGGCATGGTCAGCAAGATCCCGCATCTTGTGGAAATCATCGAAGAAAAAGGCTGAACCGAGTGCCGGGGTGAACCCCGGCCTACGCCTTCATGAAACCCCGGTCGTAAATGGCCGGGGTTTTGCTTTTGTCGCGGCTGACCTGTCGCAAACGGCCTCAGAAGAGGTAAGCGACAAAATTTGTCGCAAAGGAGCATACCTGCCCGTGGCCCAAGTGGTTTCTTGAGACGCGACAAAAGCGGGAGAGACCCCATGGCGGCAGAGACGAAACGCAGAAAACGTGGTGGTGGGCGTGCAGCTCATGCAGATCGGCGCGGTTCGGCCACGGATCAGCAGATGCCATGGAACCCACCCGTCAATATCGACCGCCCGACAGAACCTCTCAGCGAAGAGGGGGTGCAGGCGGTGCACAACGGGGCGATGCGCATTCTCGAAGAGATCGGGATCGAGTTTCTCAACCACGAGGCGTTGGAGATTTTGCGCGCCTCGGGCGGGTGCATCATCAACGGCGAGAACGTCCGCATGGGCCGCGATTTCGTGATGGAGCAGATCGCTCTTGCGCCCTCATCCTGGACGATCACACCGCGCAACCCGGATCGGGCGATCACCATCGGGGGCAAGAACCTGCTGTTCGGCAATGTGTCCTCGCCCCCCAGCTATTGGGACATGGCGCTTGGCAAGAAGGTGACGGGCACGCGAGAGATGTGTGCGAACCTCTTTCGGCTGAGCCAGCATTTCAACTGTATCCACTTTGTCGGCGGCTACCCGGTGGAGCCGCAGGACATTCATGCCTCGATCCGCCACCTCGATGTGCTTTATGACAAGCTCACGCTGACCGACAAGGTGGCGCATGCCTATTGCCTGGGCAAAGAGCGGGTCGAAGATGTGATGGAAATGGTGCGCATCGCGGGCGGACTGACTGATGAAGAATTCGAAGCCTCGCCGCACATGTACACCAACATCAACTCCACCTCGCCGTTGAAGCACGATATCCCGATGCTGGATGGGTGGATGCGGCTGGCCCGGCGCAATCAGGGCCTGGTGGTGACGCCCTTTACGCTGGCCGGTGCGATGGCGCCGGTCACCATGTCGGGCGCTGTGGCGCAATCGCTGGCCGAAGGGCTGTGTGCCGTGGTTCTGGCGCAGCTTGTCCGGCCGGGTGCCGCCTGCGCGATTGGGACGTTCACCTCCAACGTGGATATGAAATCAGGTGCGCCCGCGTTTGGGACGCCGGAATATATGCGCGCCACTCAGATGACGGGACAGCTGGCGCGGTTTTACGGGCTGCCGATGCGCGCCTCGGGGGTCTGTGCGGCGAACGTGCCGGACGGGCAATCGATCTGGGAGACCTCCAACAGCCTGTGGTCCGCGGTGCAATCGGGGGCCAACATGGTCTATCACGCGGCCGGTTGGCTGGAGGGCGGGCTGATCGCGTCGCCTGAAAAATTCATCATGGATTGCGAAATTTTGCAGCATATTCAGCGGTATATGGATCCGGTCATAACCCACACCGGCGTTGACGAGATCGCGGTGGATGCGGTGCGGGAAGTCGGGGATCAGGGGCACTTCTTTGGCATCCAACACACACAAGACCGTTATACCACCGCCTTTTACCAACCGTTCCTGAGCGATTGGCGCAATTATGAGGCCTGGGAAGCGGCAGGCGGTGTCTGGACCCCGCAGCGCGCGCATCAGCAGTTCCACGACATTCTGGCCAATTTTGAGGCCCCGCCGATGGATGTGGCCATCGAAGAAGAGCTGGCTGCGTTCGTGGAGCGCCGCAAACGCGAAGGCGGGGCGCCCACGGATTTTTGACCCCGATAAAGGGCTAAAGAAATACCGACAATTGAGTTTGTTGGGGCCCTGTTAAACCTGTCTGTGAAAATGTGCCGTCAAACAGCGTTTGGAGGCGGGGTTTGCACGGGCTTATCAATCGGGCGGTCGAAAGATTTGCGCGCGACACCTACGGTGATGCGTTTTGGATGTCAGTTGCGCATTCCGCAAACCTGACATTCACGACTTTTGAAGCGATGCTTCCCTATGAGCGCGAAATCACTGATCGCGTCGTGCACGCGCTTGCGCGAGCGCTTGATAAACCACGCGAAGAGGTGCTTGAGGATTTCGGGACGTATCTGGTCGCGTCGCCCAACATGGATGCCCTGCGACGCTTGTTGCGTTTTGGTGGCACGGGGTTTGTCGAATTTCTCAATACGCTGGACGAGTTGCCGGCGCGGGCGCAATTGGCGGTCTCTGATCTGCCTATGCCGCAGCTTGAGTTGCGTGACGTCGATCACAAGACGTTTTGTTTGTCCGTTCTGTCCCCGCCCGGACTGGGGGCGTTGTTCGGGCACGTGATGGTCGGGTTGCTTCGGGCCATGGCGGATGACTATGGCGCGCTTGTTTTTCTCCGGCACAGGCAGGGCGAACCAGGAGAAGAGATCATCGAGGTGATCTTGCTGGAGGTCGCCTTTGCCGAAGCGCGCGAGTTTGAACTGGGAGCGAAGACATGACACGACCGACGCAAACTGTGCCCAGGCTAGAGGGGCTTCTGGACGTCCTTTGCCCTTGGTATATCGTGATTGATGCGGGAGGTCGGATTTGTGCCGCCGGGGCCGCCATTGCCAAACTGAATGGGGGGGCGCCCTTGGTGGGCACGCCGCTTCTGGAGTTTCTCGAGGTGCGGCGCCCCAAAGCCCTCGACTGCATGGAGAGCCTGATGGCTCAAAGCGGTCGCAAGTTGCATCTTGTCACGCGCCGAGCCCCTCACGCGGAACTCAAGGGTGTGCTCGCGCCCTTGCCCGAAGGGGCTGTTCCTGGCGTTGAGAGCGGCGGTGTGCTCAGCTTGTCCTTCGGCATCTCCGTCATCGATGCGGTGGGGGATTTTCGTCTGAATGCAGCGGATTTCGCGGTAACCGATCTCACTGTGGAAATGCTTTATCTCGTCGAGGCCAAAAGCGCTGTCATGCAGGAACTGCGCCATCTCAACACGCGCCTTGAGAACGCCAAGCTGGAAGCAGAGGAACAGGCGGTCACGGATCGCCTGACCGGTTTGGGAAATCGCCGCGCCATGGATTTGGCGCTTGGTCAGATGCTGTCACGCAAATCCGGCTTCGCGATGATGCAGGTCGATCTTGATCATTTCAAAGAGGTCAACGACACACATGGGCATGCCGCTGGTGATGCCGTGCTGCAAACCGTGGCGGAGCGATTGCGCAAGGTTACGCGCGTCGAAGACACGGTCGCCCGTCAAGGCGGGGATGAATTTGTCCTCATCCTACCCGGCGTGATCGATGCGCCGCAGATCACCAGTTTGGCACAGCGGCTTGTTTCGGAAATCGAAGTACCGATCCCGTTCGGTTCGGATGAGTTGCACGTCTCGGCCAGCGTGGGCATCAGCATCGCGACGGATCTGGCAACCGCGGATCCGGATCTCATGATGGAGCAGGCCGATAGTGCGCTTTACGCGGTCAAGGAAGAGGGGCGCAACGGGTTTCGCATCTATACGCCCGAAATGGGACCTGGTGAGCGTGACGAAACGGCCGCCTGAGCCTGCCGCGTGCGGTCGGCCTGAATGATACTGGCGCCATCAAATCACGGGTGCGGTGCCGGGCGAGAATTCGGGCCTATCGGGTTTTGGCAGTTGCATCAACCCGCGTGCTTTGGCATATGGCGCGTCAGGGCCGCCTTAGCTCAGTAGGTTAGAGCGCTAGATTGTGGATCTAGAGGTCCCCCGTTCGAGCCGGGGAGGCGGTACCATTTTCACACACATAAGTCCGCACACCTGCTGTGACAGCCATCAACCATGTTTGGTTGCAATGAAGCTGCAAAATCGGCTGTCTGTTTCTGTGGCACAAGAATCCACATGGCTGCTCAGATGAAGCCCTATCTCTTGCAGGCGATCGAAGATGTCTGATCCAAAATCGGTGAAGACCAGTGATTTACCGCCAGTGCCTGAGTTGTGGTAGGTCTCTGGTAAGAGATGTTCCAGTGTTCCATCTTCGCGCAAAACAGCGCGCGTTTTGGATGCGGGAGGCAAAGGCAGACGCACGGGAATGGTGAACACGTATGAACCGCCCGCCCGCAGCACACGGGCCACTTCTTGAAAGGCGCGCCATGGTTGGTGCACGTGTTCCATGACTTCTGTTGATATCACGAGGTCGAAGCTGGCATCGTCATAGGTCAGCTGTGTCAAATCCTGACATTGGACCCCGTCGCGCCAATCGCCGCGCGGCACGTCTTCCCAAAAATATGAGTTTACGTATCGTTTGGACGATTGAAGGTGTCTCTTGATGGGTCCTTTGATGGCGACCTCGTAGATGTCCAGATCTGCAAAGGCTCCTCCTTTCACGGCCGGTGCAAAGGCGCGCCATTTGCCTTTTCCGTAGAGCGACAGCAGGCTTGCAACTTGGCCACGCTGGCGCAGGTGTGGCTGAAGGGCCGATTTGGCTTGGTTTCGTACATTGGCCCGAATACGCCACAAAAGGTACAAAACTCTTCATGCGATACTGGGTATTTGTCCTGGGCCATGGTGCGGTCTTTCTTTGAGACTGGTCAGTCGTCGAACAGCGTGGCGAACCTGTTCCAAATGTCGGTGGGCAATCCAAAT
>JBCBWJ010000151.1:0-6786 GCA_039817165.1 Pseudomonadota bacterium
GCTTGCGATCTCTTTGAGCCGGGTGAGAAACGCATCGGCGATGTTGTCATGAATGATGAGGCGGGAGCCCGCGACGCAGCTTTGCCCCGAGGCGCCAAAAATCCCGGCCACGCAAGCGTTTACGGCGCTGTCTAAATCTGCGTCCTCGAAGACGATGAAGGGGGATTTGCCGCCCAGTTCGAGGCTCACCTCGGCGAAGTTTTCAGCCGAGTTGTGCAGAACGTGGCGCGCGGCATGGGGCCCGCCGGTGAAGGAAATCCGCGCCACAAGCGGGTGCTGGGTCAGGATCTTGCCGCAAGGGTCGCCATGGCCGGACAGGATGTTGACCACGCCGTCGGGGATGCCCGCCTCAGCGATCAGGCGGCCAAATTCGAGGATCGCGGCGGGGGCGTGTTCGGAGGTTTTGAGCACGACCGTGTTGCCCGCGGCCAAGGCCGGGCCGATTTTGACCGCGGTGAGGAAAAGCTGTGAGTTCCAGGGCACGATGGCGGCCACGACGCCCAAAGGTTCCCGATCGGTGAACACAAAGAGGTCAGGCTTGTCGATGGGCAGCGTTTCACCGGATATTTTATCCGCAGCACCGGCGTAGAAATGGAAAAACTCCGAGATGTATTTGGCTTGCCAGCGGGTTTCTTTGAACATTTTGCCGCTGTCACGGGTTTCGATCTCGCCCAGACGTTCGGAATGATCGGCGAGCAGATCGCCCAGCCGGCGCAGGCAGCGCCCGCGTTCCGACGGCGTCATGGTGGACCACGGCCCCTCGTAGCAGGCCCGATGCGCGGCTTTGACGGCGCGATCGACATCCTCGGCGGTGGCTTCGGGGGCTGTGGCCCAGACCTCGCCCGTGGCGGGGTTGAACGTCTCGAACGTGGCCCCGTCCGAGGCGGGCACATGTGCGCCGTCGATGAGCATGTGAAACCTGTCTGGCATGGGTCCCTCCGGTCTTGAGGGAAGCCTGCCACAGAAAATAACTTCTTGAAATCGAATTTATTTGGCTAGAATGATCGGAAATTCCGAATTGTGAAGGGCCGGGATGAACCTCACCGCGCTGCAAACCTTTCTGGCCATTGTTGATACAGGCTCGCTCGTGCGGGCCTCGCAGGCGTTGCATGTGACGCAATCGACGGTGACGGCACGGCTGAAGGCGCTGGAGGATGAGCTTGGGCAACAATTGCTCAACCGGCAGAAATCCGGGGCGACGCTGACGCCTGCGGGCACGCGGCTTTTGAGCTATGCGCGGATCATGACGGGGCTGTGGCGGCAGGCGAAATATGCGACCGGGCTGCCGGAGGGGTTGGCGTCGGTCTGTACCTTCGGCTGTGACCGGGAGCTGTGGCACGGGCCGGGGCGGGCGTTTTTCAACGGGGTGATCGCGGAGAACCCGGACATGGCCCTATCGGTGCGTCAGGGCGGCGCGCGGGATCTGGAGGCGTGGCTCATCGAAGGGTCGGTCGACGTGGTTTTGACCTTTGAGAGTGTGACCCGGGGCGCGCAGACGGTGCATGCTCTGCCGCCGGAGCGCTTGGTGCTTTATTCTGACCGGCCCGACACGCCGATTGACCGTGATCCGCTCTATGTGTTTGTCGATCACGGAGAGGAGTATCGCCGCCAGCACGGCGAGGATTACCATGAGGCGGGTGTGGCGCGGATCAGCTTTGACAGCGCGTGGTGGGCGTTGCAATGCATGCTGGATCGGGGCGGATCGGCCTATTTGCCAGAGGCGATGGCCGCGCCCTTTGTGGCGCAAGGGCGGCTTTTCCGGTCGGAGGGCGCGCCGGTCTATGCGCGTAAGACCCATCTGATCGTCAATGACGCGGCCTTGCAGAGTTGGGACTGGTTTGCGCCCCTCGTGGCGCGTCTCAGGGAGACCATTTAATGGCGCAGACGGACCGGACAGCCGCGCCGGGACCCGTCTAGCGTTCAATTCAATTCAAACCGGAGAGTGCATGACCGATCCTTATCAGAAATCCATGATGGACAACCTCTATTGGTGGGGGATCCCCACGCTGTTTCGCTGTCCCAACGAGGGGCCGGAGGGGCAAGACATCGCGCTTGTGGGCGTGCCGCATTCGACCGGGAACGGCACCACGGAGCGCGATCAGCATCTGGGGCCGCGTGCCTTGCGTCATGTGTCGGCGGTGCAGCGGCGGGTGCATTCAGTTTTTGGCGTAGACCCTTGGAATGCCTTGAAAATTGCCGATGTGGGGGATGTTCCGTTTCCACGCGCCAATGACAATGAAGACTGCATTGCGCGGATTACCGAGTTCTATGAGGGGATTGATGCGGCGGGGGCGCGACCTGTTTCTATTGGGGGGGATCATTCGATCACCGGCGGCATTGTGCAGGCCTTGGGCCGGGGCCATCTGGCCGCGGGCGCGCCGGTGTCGTTTTTGCATCTGGATGCCCATACGGATGTGTTCACAAAGGTGGATCATTTCCTCGGCGCGAAAAAATCTGCGGCCCATTGGGGGGCGTATCTGGCCGATCAGGGCGATGTGGATCCAACACGGTCGATGCAGATCGGGCTGCGCGGGCATCCGCGGTCGCTCGACTGGCTGCAGCCGTCTTATGATTATGGCTACAACATCGTAACCATGGCGGAGTTTCGTCAGCGCGGGCTTGAGGATGTGGTGGCGCAGACGCGCGAGGTGCTGGGTGACAGGCCGGTCTACATCACGTTTGATCTGGACTGTCTCGATCCGACGGTCGCGCCCGCCGTCTCGAACCTCGAGCCCGGAGAGAAGGGGTTTGACATTGATGAGGCGGTTGGGATTTTGCGCGCCGCCCGTGGGCTGAACGTGATCGGCGGCGATGTGGTCTGCATGATGCCCACAAAGGACGCGCCCAACAACATCACCGCGCTGACGGCGGCGGCGGTGATGTTTGAGATGATCGCGCTCATTGCCGACGCCAAAGGGAAGGGGCAAGCCTCATGAAAGCCTGTGTGATGACGGATTTTAGCGGCCGTTTGCCGGTGGAAACGGTGCCGGATCCGATCTGTCCAGCGGACGGGGTGATTGTGCGCATCCGGGCCTGCGGCGTGTGCCGGTCGGATCATCACGCGTGGAAAGGAGCAGACCCGGATGTGACGCTGCCGCATGTGATGGGCCATGAGCTGGCTGGGGATGTGGTCGAGGTGGGCCGCGATTGTCACCGGTTTGGCAAGGGCGACCGGGTGACGGCGCCGTTCATTCTGGGCTGCGGGGCGTGCCCCACCTGTCTGGGCGGCGATGCGACCTGCTGTGACGCGCAAGAGGTGATCGGGTTCACCCAATGGGGCGCGTTTGCAGAACTGATCGCGATCCCGAGGGCGGATTTCAACCTTGTGCCCCTGCCCGAGACCGTGGGCTACACCGCGGCGGCGGGCATGGGCTGCCGCGTGACCACGGCGTTCAAGGCGGTGGTCGATCGCGGCGCGGTGCAGCCGGGCGAATGGATGGCGGTGCATGGGTGCGGCGGTGTGGGCCTTTCGGCGGTGATGATCGGGGCGGCGGTGGGCGCGCGCGTCTTGGCCGTGGATGTGAACCCCGAGGCGCTGGAACTGGCGCGCTCTTTCGGGGCCAGCGACACGTTGCTTGCCGGTGAGGCGGATGTGGGCGAGGCGGTGCGCGAGATGACCGGCGGCGGGGCGCATGTGTCGATCGAGGCGTTGGGGCGCACGGCGACCTTTCACAACTCCTTGGCGTCTTTGCGCAAATTGGGCCGGCATGTGCAGATCGGGATGCCCACGGGCGCGCATAGCACCCCGCCCTTGCCGCTTTTGGGGCTGGTTTACGCACGACAGCTGACATTGCACGGCACGCGGGGCATCGGGCCCAACCGATTCGCCGCTTTGTTCGAGATGATCGCGGCCGAGCGGCTGGATCCGGGGCGTTTGGTGACCGAAACCATCCCTCTGTCGGGGGTGCACGCCGCGCTGAGCGCGATGGATCGTTTCCAAAAAGCCGGGGTCACGGTCGTGGATCAGCTTAATTGTTGATACATATACAACAATACCGGCGCCCAACCGCCGAAACCCTGTGGATAAGTCTGGATTTGGTTTTTCTTTTGTGAAACTTTTGTAAATGCGTCGCTCGAGCGCACAATAAAAAACCCGTCGGGCGGCGCTCTTTTAGGTACTAGGGAGCGGCAGATGGCCCAGACACCAAAAAAAGACGCCGAGGCAGGCAAACCAACACCCCAATCCGCATCCTCCACACGGTCGGATGATGCCAAGACCATTTCAGCGCGCGTGTTCACGGATTTCGCAGCGATCTGAAATGCAATGACGGTGAGGTGACCCACCTGCGGTCTTGACTGGCAGGAGAGAGCGCTGCAGCTGTGCAGTGTAGGATGCTCTTTACCCTACGATATCATGAATGTCCCGGATCAAGTGGTCTGGGATATCTATGCCGTTTTGGGCCGCGTCTTTGCGTTTGGCGATGCGCGCGGTGCCCGGCAGACGCGTGCCGTCCTGGGCGAGGATCATGCTCAAGAGCCCGTCGAGACGCGCGCCGAATTGGGCGTCGGGGGCAAAGGCGATCAGGGTTTGGCCGACACCGGGCGGGGCGCCGTCTGCATCGAAAAACGACGTGGCCTGATGGGACGGATTGGCGCCTGTGAGCGTGGCACAAAGGATTTCAACGATCAGCGCAAGGGCTGCCCCTTTGGCGTCGCCCATGGGCAGCATGGTGCCTTTGAGCGCGGCGTTGGGATCGGTGGTGGGATGGCCGTCGGGGTCGAGCGCCCAGCCTTCGGGGATCGAGTCCCCGGCCTTGGCGGCGGCCATGACCTTGCCGCGCGCGACCCGTGAGAGCGACAGGTCAATGACCAGCGGTGGCGCGATGTCACGCGGGGCGGCGAAGGCGATGGGGTTGGTGCCAAAAAGCGGTTTTGACCCGCCCCAGGGCGCCATGGCGGGCGGGGAATTGGCGACCATGAGGGCGGCCATCCCGGCCTGTGCCAGTTTTTCCACATGCGCGCCGAGTTGCCCGCAATGGTGCGAGTTGTAGATGTAGGCGGCGGCGATCCCGTTTGCCTGAGCTATGGCGGGTAATTCATTGATCGCACGCGATAAAGCGGGAAAGGCAAAACCGTTTTTTGCGTCCACCTGCACCAGTCCGGGTTTGGGGTTCGAAAGCTGCGGGACCGCGTGGCCCTGCACCTTGCCCGAGGCCGCTTGCGCGGCATAGGCCGCGACGCGAGAGAGGCCATGACCGCCCTGCCCGTCCACTTGCGCGGCCACCAAAGCCTCCGCCACGATCCGGGCGTTTTCGTCGGAGACATTGCTTGCCAAAAAGGCGCGCACCACAAGATCGGTGAGCGCCGTGGTGGTCATGTGCGTTGTGGTGGTCATGGCTTGCGCCTTTGCGACGTCGCTGTGCGTTTCGATGCCTCCGGCGGGAGTATTCTTGGCAAGATGAAGCAGGGGACACCCCCCTTGTTCATCTTGCCTTAAATACTCCCTTTCCGACCGATCGGATCAGGCGGACCGGTAGAGTTTCGTCATCGAGAATTCCCGGTGACCAAGCGCCTCGGCGGCAGTGTTGCGGCCATTGGCGGTGCGGCGGATCATGTCGATCAGCGCGTCGCCGGCCTCGTCCATGGTCATTTCGCGGCGCAGAATGCCGGAGACGTCCACATCCACGTGCTCTGACATGGTGCGCACGGTGCGGGGGTTCGCGGTGATCTTGATCACTGGCACGATGGGGTTGCCCACGACGTTGCCCTGGCCCGTTGGGAAAGTGTGCACCACGGCGCCACCGGCGGCCATGAGCGTGACGCATTCCGCGGCGGCCGATGAGCTGTCCATGAAATAGAGCCCGTTGCCCGCGCCCGGCTGTTCGGCGGGTTCCAGAATGTCGATATATTGCGACGTGCGACCGATTTTTTCGAGATTGCCCAGGGCCTTTTCCTCGATGGTGGTCAGGCCGCCTTCGATGTTGCCTTTGGTGGGCTGGCTGTCGGAGAGGTCATCGGTCTGGTGGGCGAAAATCACGTCGTCCTGATAGGCCTTCCACATTTTGTACCAGCGCTCGCCCACCTCTTCGTTGATGGCGCGTTTTTGGCAGATGTGTTCGGCGCCGGTGATCTCGGAGGTCTCGCCAAAGAAGCCGGTGATGCCTTCGGGCAGGAGCTTGTCATACATGTTGCCCACTGTGGGGCAGGAGCCGAGGCCCGTCGTGGTGTCAGACTCGCCGCATTTGGTGGAGACCCAGAGCTCTGAGATGTTGCACTCTTCGCGCTGCACTTCGGTGGCTTTGTGGACGAAATCCTTGGCGGCCCAGGAGGCGGCGCGGATGGTTTCAAAGTCACCCTTTTGTTCGATGGAAAACTCGGCCACCTCTTTGCCGGTTTCGCGGATGCCGTCGGCGATACGTTTGGTCCAGCCGGGTTCGATCCCGATCACCACGACCGAATGCACGTTGGGGTTGGCCCCTGTGCCGATCATGGTGCGAAAGTGCAGATCGAGGTCTTCACCAAATTGCAGGCGGCCATAGGCGTGGGGCAGTGCCAGCGTGCCTTTGACATTGTTGGCCACGGCCTCAACCGCGGCGTTGGAGATGTCATCGACGGGCAGGATGACGACGTGGTTGCGCACGCCGACGCGGCCATTTTCACGCCGGTAGCCCATGAAGGTCATGTTGGAATACTTTGACATAGCTCGGGCTCCTTACCAGCGCTTGGTTTTGCAGTTGTGCGTGTGGACGTGGTGGCCTTTGGGAATGTCGGCAACAATTTTGCCGATGTCTTCGCCGTATTTGATCGCTGTTTCGCCGGTGGCGAAATCCTTGAGCGCGATTTTGT
>JBCBWJ010000152.1:0-6779 GCA_039817165.1 Pseudomonadota bacterium
AGGCAGCCCCAGATCGCCCTCAAGATAGTTGCGGATGCCCCGCGCATAGGTCTCGTTGGCCACGATCCCGAAATTGGCCGTGGCAAAGAAATCCTGCGTCACAGAGCGCCACAGATCCCACACCGGTTTGATGGTGGAATGCTTTTCGCGCTCAATGAACGGCTCGGGGTCCAGACCCAGAAGCTCGCCCAGCTTGCGCAGGAATTTCGTCGTGCTGTCCACGCCAATCGGCGCTTGCAGATAGGGCTTGTCCAGCACTTCGCACAGGCCACGGCCAAACTCGCGATACATGCACACATTCACATCCGCATTCACCAGTTCGCGCATCTCCGCGATATGGGCGCCCAGCGGCATGACCATGTTCACCTCCGCGCCCAGCCCTTCGATCAGGCGGCGGATTTCATGCAGGTCGGACGGCATGTTGAACGTGCCATACATCGGCCCAAGGATATTCACGCGCGGCTTGGCATCTTCGGCGCGTTTCTTCTCGCGCGGCATCCGGCCCTTGGTCATGCCGAACTCGGTGAAAAGCCAGGTCATCGACCGGTCCGCAGCCTCCCACTGATCCTCATCAATGGTGCGCGGCAGGAAACGCTGAATGTTGGTGCCCTGCGGCGTCACACCCCCGCCGATCATCTCGGCAATAGAGCCCGTGACCACCACCGCCGGCAGTGCCGGATCGAGCGTGCCCCAGGCCCGCTTCATCGCGCCTTCGGTGCCTTCGCGGCCCAGTTCCTCTTCGCCGAGCCCCGTCACCACGATGGGCAGTTCATGAGGCGGCAACGCATCGGTGTAATGCAACACCGACGTCACCGGCAGGTTCTCACAGCCGACCGGGCCGTCGATCACAACTTGCAATCCTTTGACGGCGCAAAACGCATAGACCGCGCCCCAATAGCCGCCCGCCCGATCATGATCCTGGATCAACATGGGCACCAGCCCTGGCGCGCGCGCGCACCGACGCAATACCGACGTGATACAGACGTGATACAGACATGGGTTTCAGGGGCCAAAACACGCATCAAATCATCTCCTGCGCTTTCTCGGCCTTCTTCTGGCGGTCCATCTTCTTGAGGTTCAATTCCCGGAAATCAGGCCGCACATTCGGGTCGCCTTCCCAGACGCCCGCGGTGTCGCCGGTGCCCACACCTTCAAAGAAGGCGCGCATGTGATCCATCCGCTCTTTGCCCGCGATGGCGGCGTTGATGACATCCGCCAAACTGCCCGCACCCGCGGGGCCCATCAGCGGCCGGGCTGAGATGAGGTTCGTGAAGTAAAGCCCTGGAATTCCGAGCTCTTTTGCCTTTTGGACAACCGGCGTGGTCCCAATGGCCAGGTCCGGCTTCAGCGCCTCCATGGCCAGGCAGTCGTCTTCCAGAGAGGCGCGGAAATTGACCTCGACGCCCTTGGCTTTCAGCCACTCCGCATCCTCTGCGGACCAGTCCGACTTCGCGCAGGCAGAGCCCACGTAGCGCACATCCGCCCCGCTCTCGATCAAGAGCCGCGCCACGATCAGTTCACTGCCCTCATAGCCGCTCAGCGTGATGGTCCCGTTGATCGGTTTCGCCGCCAGCGCCGCCTTGATCCCGGGCAGGAAAGTATTCTGAGCCGCGGCGATCTTATCTCCAGCGATTCCAAAGGCTTCGCCTATGTTCTTCAACCAATTGGCCGTGCCGTCATAGCCCACTGGCGCGCTGCCAATCACGGGTTTTCCAGCCGCCTCAAACTCTCGCACAGCGGCGGTATAGAACGGATGGATCGCCGCCACCGCACCACAATCCAGCGCGGCATAAAGCTCCCGCCATTCGCGGCACGGCACCACAGGCCCAGGTGCCAATCCCAAAGGCGCCAGCATCTGCCCGATCATCATCGGATCCGCCGGGAACATCTCCCCCAGAAGCGACACAGTCGGCAGGTCACTCGACAACCCTTCCGGCGCGGCCACGGGGCCGGCCTCGATCTCCTTGCGGGCGTAGTTCAACATCGCCCCCGCCAGCACATCCTTGGCCTCCGCATGGGTCGGAATGCCAAAGCCCGGCACGTCGATGCCAACAACCCGCACACCATTGATTTCATTGGGCAAAAGCCGCAGCGGCACACCGCTCGCCGTCGGCACACAAAGGTTTGTCACCACGATCGCGTCGTATTTGTCGGGGTCCGCAATGTCGTGCACGGACTCGCGAATATCCTCAAAAAGCTTGCCCGTGACCAGCGATTCCGAATTGAACGGAACATAGCCCACAGACCGCCGCGCGCCGTAGAAATGGCTCACGAATGTCAGGCCATAGACACAGCACGCCGAGCCCGACAAAACCGTCGCCACGCGTTTCATCCGCAGGCCCACACGCAAACTGCCAAAGGCGGGACACATGCTTTGGGGTTTGTCATGTGGGCCCTGCGGGTAGTCGCGCGCATATTGGTCGAGCAATTCGCTCTGGCCCGCCATACGCGCGGCTAATTCCATGTCCGATCCCGAATGACACCCAAGACCCGGCTCGCCCACAGGGGCCTCCGCATCCGTGCGCGGGGTGCCCTTGAGCACCGGCACCTCGGCGGCGTCATCATATGTAACCTCTTCATTCACCGTCTTTTTTTCGGTCAATGGGTCATATGTGCTGTCGTCTTTCATCCCTGCTCCGGGGTTTGGAAACTGATGTTTGTCAGGCCGGTTTTGGCCTGACAGATGGCCTCACGCCTCGTCATAAATGACCTCAAGGCTGACCTTCGGTTTGGCATTTTTGCCGCGCATATCTTCGTCTGTGGCCGGCACCAATTCGAACCCTGCGCCCGTCTCGGACCCGTCAAAAAGGTTCAGCAATTCGTCCTGCGAGAGCGGCGCAGGCCGCACTGGCGGCGCCTCGGAGACCTGATCGGAGAGACCCGCAAACAGGCTGCCCCATTGGCTCTTGTCGGTGCCGACAATCTGGTAATTGGCTGATTTCTTGCGCAAATCATCGTCTTGCGGGATCGCGGCCAGCACCGGAATATCGACGCTCTTGGCAAAGGCTTGCGCCTCGCCTGAGCCATCATCCTTGTTGATCACAAGACCGGCCACGCCCACATTGCCGCCCAGTTTGCGGAAATACTCCACCGCCGAGCAGACGTTGTTGGCCACGTAAAGCGATTGCAGATCATTCGATGCCACAAGGATGACCTTCTGCGCCATGTCCCGCGCAATCGGCAGGCCAAAGCCACCGCAGACCACATCGCCCAGAAAATCGAGCAGAACATAGTCGAAGTCCCAATCATGAAAGCCAAGCTTTTCAAGGAGTTCGAAGCCGTGGATGATCCCACGTCCGCCGCAACCACGACCCACTTCCGGGCCGCCAAGTTCCATCGCGAACACGCCGCCGCGTTTGAAGCAGACATCACCGATCTTGACCGGCTCACCCGCAAGGTTCTTCTTGGTCGAGGTCTCAATGATCGTGGGGCAGGCTTTGCCACCGAACAAAAGGCTCGTCGTATCCGATTTCGGGTCGCACCCAATGAGCAGCACGCGCTTGCCCTGCTCGGCCATCATGTGGCTGAGATTGGCCAGCGTGAAGCTCTTGCCGATGCCACCTTTGCCATAGATTGCAATGATTTGCGTCTTCTTGGTCGGCTCATCGGTGATCAGATCTGCAAGGTCCTCATGGGCCTCGTCGCGCAGACGCTGGTCAAAATCTTTCAGGTTGGGGACATCGTCCTTCACGCGGCTTCCTTCCAGTTGAGTATCATCTTGAGGCAAGTCGCGTCGGTGAACGCGGTCTTGTAGGCCTTTGGCGCCTGACTGGCGGGGGCCTGATGGCTTATCAGACCCGACAGAGACAACGCACCCCCATCCAGCATTTTGCGCAAGTGGATCAGATCTTCCGGGGCCCATTCTGCGGCAACGCGCAGGCGCACTTCTTTGATGAATGCAGGCGGGAACGCAAAGTTAAGATCTTGTGCATAAAACCCTGCGAGAACGATCTCACCGCCTTTTCCAATGCGGCCGATCAGATCGTTGAGAATATTCGCAGCACCTGACGCATCGTAGACGGACATGTAATCGCAACGCGGGTCGTCCTGCGGACGCAGAACCTTGTACCCCTCCGCACCGGCACAGCGGTCAGGATCAATATCCCAAACTGTGGGCGCAGGCGCACCCATGGCAACCGTGATACGCGCCAAAAGCCGACCGAGAACACCATGACCGACAATCAAGTCGGGGGGCATTTTGTTATGGCCGTGGATGGCATGATGGGCCGTAGCGGCAAGCGCCAGAAGCGCGCCATCTGCGCCAAGCGCCGAATCGATTGCCGTGACACGGGCGGCACTGGTCACCAGAGTGGCGGCGGCACCCCCGAAAAGGCCGAACGCGTCATTGAAGCAGTCTGCCCCGGGCACAAAGACAGTGTCGCCGGCGCGAAAGCCTGTCCAAGGCTTCGCCTCGACCACTTCGCCCACGGATTCGTAGCCCGGCACAAGCGGATAGCCCATGCCAGGAAAGGGCGGCATCTGCCCGGACCAAAAGAGTTTTTCGGTCCCGGTGGAAATTCCAGAGTGATGGATGTCGACCACGATATCACCTTCGCCCGGCGTCTTGAGCGCCAGGGTGTCCAGACGAAGGTCTTCGGGACCTTGCAACAGGACGGCGAGAGTATTCATGATCGCCTCCTTTCAGGCCAGCCGCGTCGGCGATCTGCGGCGCGGGTGACGTATTGTGGATGACGTAAGTCTAAATGGACGGCAGGTAGTGTCAAGTTAACTTTACACTTGACCTGCCTAGAAAACGCAGTCCTCACGGCGCCTTAACGCCAGTGACCACGCTCGTGACAAACGGGCGGAGGGGTTTGGGCGCTTTGAGATCGGAAAAACCCGCTTCCGCAGCGAGCTCAATGACCCTCGCCTGGGATCGGGCACGACCGGTGCCCATGGCCATCGTATAGAAGGCAAAGTAGACATCGCCGGCTCGCTCAGGCCGCTGCCCGCCAGACATCGGCTCAGAAATGATAAGGCGCCCACCTTCGGGCAGGGCCGCGTGCACCTTGGCCAGAAGATCCCGCACAGTGTCGTCGGCATGATCATACAGCACACGGATGAGGGAAATTGCATCCGCCCCCTTGGGCAGCGATGCATCGCGGAAACTGCCCGGATGCAGTGTCACGCGCTCCATCAGACCGGTCTTGCCCAGATGCGCTTCGGCCGCAGGAGCCACATCCGGCAAATCCACCCACATTGCCTTAAGCGCATTTTGGGAACGCAGCGCCGCCGCAAGAAATGCGCCAGAGCCGCCGCCTACATCCAGCAGACATTCTACGCCCTTCAGAGACACCATTCGCAAGGTATCGGCCGCCACCAGAACCTGACTGCGCGCCATCAGATCGGAGTAGCGTTCCGCCGCCTCTGCCGACATGCCGTCCTTGCCGCCAAAGACATAAGGCCAAAACTGTTCAAGCTGCGTTGGCCCTTCGCCGCGCAAAAGCTTTTCGGGGTCGGCCATGTCTGCATAGAAGGCACGGTTGTGGCGGATCATATCCTCCAACCCCGGCACGCCGAGGATGGCCGCCCCCTTGCGCGCCAGACCAAACCGACCGTCGCGCCGCCGCTTGAGCAACCCGAGCGCTGCCCCGGCCTGCAGCAGATCTGCCATACGATCTTCGGGGATCGACAAGCTATGGCCCACGGCACGCGGTGTCTGAGGCCCGTCCAGCAGACGCTGCAACAGACCCATCTCAATCAGCGCCGACAGCACTTGAGACGCGACAAACCCTTGCAAAATATCGAAAATCTCGGCCCCGTCACGGCGTGCAAAGCCGCGTGAAATGGGCAATCTATTGGCCCAATCCTGAAAGGCGGGTTTGGCCACAAGACGGTTCAGCCAGCCCCCAAACCCAGAGGTTTTGGGAACGCGGCCCCCTGTGGGATCCGTGTTGGCAACCATCAGACCCGATACTTCGCCGGCACCGCAGGCATGATCCGCTCCGCCTGCAAGCTGACAATCTTGGCCAAAGCGGCCTCTCCCGGGCAAGAGGGGATGGACGCGATCGCGCCGCCCAGAATGTCAGACAGATGTGTAAACGCGCCTTTGACGCCGAGCTGCGCCACCGCGTTGGGCCGCCCGTGCAGATCGTCCTGACCGGCGGGTTTCCCAAGCGTGTCTTCATCGAGAAGCGCGTCGCGCAAATCATCTGCAACCTGAAAGGCCTCACCAATGAGCGCGCCCAGGTCGTACCAAGGCTCAGGCTCATACCCGGCTGAAATGGCCCCCATCTGTGTGGCTGCAATGAAAAGCGCACCCGTCTTGGAGCGGTGGTACGCGCCAAGATCAATCTCGGCTTCGCTTTCCCAGCCCTGACCGGCGCAAATACCGTTGGGCATGCCGGATCGCTCTGACAAAGCCAGGACCAGTTGCGCCACCCGCTCCGGCCCGTGCGGCATCGCGCGCGCCAACGTCTCAAAGGCCATGATGATCAAACTGTCCCCGGTGAGCACGGCCAGCGGCTCCGAAAACGCCTTGTGCACCGACGGCTTACCCCGTCTCAGGTCGGCATCGTCAAAACAGGGCAGATCGTCATGGACGAGCGAGGCGCAGTGAATAAACTCAAGGGAGGCTGCAGCCGCATCGGTGAGCATCGGCGCATCATCGCCGCAGGCCATCGCGACCGAAAGCAGGATTGTCGGACGGATACGGGCGCCCCCTGGAAGGCAGGCATAGCCCAAGGCTTCCGCAAGTTGCCGCGGCGCCGCCCCACCTTGGCCCCCTTGCAAAGCTGAGGACACCGCACAGTCAATTCGTCGGGCAAGGGGCATGATAC
>JBCBWJ010000153.1:0-6776 GCA_039817165.1 Pseudomonadota bacterium
CTTGCACGATGTCAGTTGGCGCGCCCATCCCGACTACCGGGCCGAAGACTGCTTTGACAACGCCACGCGCGCCAATCTCGGCGGGCTCAAACACGCCGAACGGGTCTATCTGGGCCTGGCCCTCTTGCACCGCTATTCCAACACGCGCGATCACAGCCGGTTTTCCGAACTTGCCGATCTGGTCCCCGAAAAAGACCGCCACGAAGCCGAAGTGCTGGGCAAAGCCATGCGGTTCGCCGCCATGTTCTGGCCGTCTCAGGAACCCCGTCTGGGGCGGCTGAAATGGTTTCCCAAGAAAAAACAGATAGAACTGGTGCTCACACCGGACTCCCATGAGCTCTTCGGCGAAGTGGCGCAGGCGCGGTTTTCATCGCTGGCCCAAACGCTCGACGCCGCAGCCTTGACGCGCATCGGTCGCCACTAGGGCCCGAAATTTTTCAAAAATTTCGTCCGCATTTTTTTTAAAAAATGCGCCCCCGCTTCAAATCTCGATCTCGCCTTCTTCTAGCGGGTCCGCCTCGGGTTTGCGCCGGATGATGATGTCCCCATTGGGCAGAACCTCGGGCATCTCATAACGGTTGATGTCGTCGATCTTGTCAAAAAGATCGCGCACCATCGGTCCCATGGCGTCGGAAAACTGGCGCAGCGCGGGCTCCATCTCGTCGGCAAATCCCTGCAAGTCGTCCAGCGCGGGCTCCATCTCGTTCAAAAGCCCTTCAAGAAACATCTCCACCCCGCGCTCCATGAGCGAGGGCGCCTCATTGTCTTGCGCAACCGCCGGACTGGCCAGCGCCACACAAACGGCGGGTATAACCAAAAACGTCTTCATGGCCTCAATATAGACCCAAAACCCACAAATTTTAAGACAGCTCGATGTCCAAGGTCACCGGAAAATGATCCGACGCTGTGATCAGCGCCTCCCGTAGCTCCGGCGTGGTCCAGCAGGCAGGGTCATCAAACGGATGCCAGATCCGCCACCTGGGCCGCATCTCCCGCAGGTCCTGCGACACCATGATGTAGTCCAACAGCGCCTGCAAATACCGCTTCTCATCCTTGAGGTAAAACCGCGCCGTGGTGTTCACCGCCCCCAGCCGTCGGGTCAGCGCCCGCCGCGCATGGGGGTCATAGAGCTTGTGATCACTCTCGCCTCTCTCACCCAGAATGATCTCGACCGAAGACCGCCCAAACAACTCTTCATACACGTCAAGACCCGGCCCATCGTTGAGATCACCCAGCACGATCAGGCGCTCGCCCGCCTCCAGATGCGCCTCGATCCGCTGACGCAACCACACCGCCTGCGCCTGTTGCTTGCGCCGGTTGGCAATGCCGATGCGCATCGCCTCATCATGGTCCCGTGCGCCATGCGGGGCCTTGGATTTCAGATGCGCCCCGATGAGACGCAGATCAAATCCAGATGAGGTCCGCATTGCAACTTCAAGCGGTGGCTTGGAAAATGTCACACGGTCTTCCGTCGCATCAATGTCCAAATCAATCCGAAACACCCCGTCAAAGCGTGGGCCATCGGGGCTGCCTTTCTGCCCTGTGGGCGCACCTTGCGGGTCGTGGGCGCAGCTCAGAACATCCGGGTCATACATCAACGCGATCTCTTGTTGCGTGTCATTGGCAAAACCGATCAACGCCCGTCGCGCCCGCATCCCCACAGCCGCTGCAAACGCCTCCAGCGCCGGGACAGTCTGGCGTTTGCGGCTGTCATCGGGGGCCTCCACCACCAGCACGGCATCGGCATCCATCGCGGTGAAAACGATCCCGAGTGCTGCCAATTGAGCGCGCCGCGTCACATCATAGCGCGCCGACCATTCGCCATCGTCGAGCAACCCGCCCTCGTCATCAAAAAGCGCGTTGAACCACTCTACGTTGTAGGTCGCAAACCGCATGGCTACCCGTTGATCTCTTCCCAGGCGCGGTTGATGTCCACCATCCGCTTTTCGGCCAGCTTCACCGCCTCTTTCGGCACGCCGCGCGCCATCATGCGATCAGGATGGGTGTCGCGCACCAAACGGCGCCAGGCTTGGCGGATCTCCTCCACAGGTGTCTCGCGCGTGACCCCAAGCACGTCATAAGGATCGGCCTTGGCATCGGGCACAAACCGCGTGCGCAACCCGCGAAATTCCGTTTCCGACAGGCCAAAGATCTCCGCCACCCGTTCCAGAAACGTGTCCTCATTGGGATGGTAGACCCCATCGGCCACCGCGATGTGGAACAGACCCTCCATGAGGTCGTTCAAGGCATGCGTGTCCTCGCCGAACATGGTCTTGATCCGCGTGGCGTACTCCTCGAACCCCGCCACATCCTGACGCGCAAGGTTGAACACCCGCGCCGCGCCATCATGATCAGCCTCGGCTATCTGGAACACCTCGCGAAAGGCCGTCACCTCATCGCGCGTCACCAACCCGTCCGCCTTGGCCATCTTCGCCCCAAGCGCAATGACCGCGATGGCAAAGGCCACCGACCGCTCCGGTGGGGTGCGCAAGCGCTCAAATACCTGGGACAGACTTTCGCCCTTGGCCAGCGCAGACAGCGCCTCGGATATGCGGTTCCAGATCGACATGGGCTAGACTTAGCGGCTTTGTTTGGGTTTGTCTTTGACCACTATAGACCGGTCGCGGGAAATCCCGTTCAAAAGCCCGCGTTGATCGCCTCGAGCCGCTCCAGATTGACGACGGTCGACAGCATCAGCCGATCATGGGTCCAATCCTTGTGGGTGTGGATCGACGCTGCGAAAAGCGCCATGCCCACCGTCAACGCCGCAGCAAACAGGGCCGCCTGCGCCACACCAACCCGGCGCCCCGCGCCCATGGTCCCAAGAGAGACAAGCCTGTGCGCCAGATCATCGCGCGCCCGCACCTGACTGCCCCGCGTCACCAACCCAACGTTCAGCCCAAGCCGCGGACCCGCAACCGCACGCTCGCAAAACCTCAACAGGCACATCGCGTAATCAAACGGATCAAATCCGCGCCGCACCAACACCGCCTCGTCGCAACTCAACTCGCGCAACCGGTCGAACTGGCGTTTCAATAGCACAAAGGCCGGGTTCCAGAAAAACAGCACGCGCAGCATTTCCAACCCGATCTCCCATTCCAGATCTCGATTTCGAAAATGCTGCAATTCATGTGCCAACGCCATCTTTCGATCCAGCCCCATCGCCTCGAAATCATAGGGGAAAACAACATGGTTGCGCCACATACCTCGCGCGGCCACCGGCACGCGAACAGCCTGCGAAACCCGCAAATCCACCCGCCCGATCCGCTTGATCAGGTGGCTGCGCTCCACCATGCGCCGCGCCCGCCAAAGGCCCAGCCAAAAGCGCGCCACGAACACCGCAAGCCCAAAGGTCAGCGCCACCGCCAGCGCCGTAAAGAGCGGCGAGGCCAGTGTCACAACGCCCTCCGTCCACCCATCGCGCAGGTTCAGCATCCGCTCAAACTCAATCGCGCTGAGTTTGATATCCCCGTGCAGATAAGCCGCCACCACCATGTCGGACAGAACAAGGCTCCGCTCCGGGGCCACGGCCTCCTGCACCTGAAAAGCGAAAAACGACAGGACCGGGCTCACCGCCACGAAAACCAGCAACAACTTCAGCGCCCGCAACTGCACACCGTAGGCATGGCGCAACCACGTGCGACGCAGACCCGCTTGCAGGGCCAGCCAAACCACAAGGGCAAACCCGAGGGTGAGGTTGAGGTTGACATAGACCTCCGCGACCTCCCTAGCCAACGTCATTGCGCAACCTCCTCTCCACCAGCACGCGGATCTCCTCCAGATCCTGCGCCGTCAGACCCGCGTCATCCACAAGCCGCGCCACAAGGCTGGCTGGCATGTCATCAAACAGCGTGCGCGACAGGTTTTTCAGCGACCGGACCTGATAGTCATCCTTGGCCAAAAGCGGCGTGTAGACCAATGTCTTGCTCTTTTTGTGACTGGTGACAAACCCCTTGTCCTCCAGGATCCTCAGAACCGTCGCCCCCGAAGTATAGGCCAAGCCCCGCTTTTCGGGCAGATGCGCCAGAACATCCCGCACACATCCATGCCCCAAGGCCCAAAGCGCTGTCATGAACTCCAACTCAACATCCGTCAGGAGGTTTCCCGCTTTCCGTTTTCTCATCATCTTACTCATTCAATTCCATGGCGCGCCGTTGACGGGCACAAAACCACGAACGCCGCCGCGCGCATAGTCAAACCTTCCAAAACACGAACATTCCCCAGGCGACCGCCATGAAAAGCGGCGTCCAGATCGGCTGCCCAAAGAGCCCCAGCCACGCCAAAAAGATATAAACAGAGCCCAAAAGCGTGATGAACAGACGATCACCCAACGTCGTGGTCAGCCCCAAAATCCCTTTGCGTTCAATGCCATCGCGATATTTGAACCCTTCCAACAGACCAATGATCGCAATCGCGCTGAAAATGCCGATAAACACAGTGAGCGTCGCCGGCGTCCACGCCATCCAGAAATCAGGCCACAGCGGATCGGTCCAGGAAAACCCCTTTTCCTCCGCCTGCGCGACACTGCCCCAACTGTTCTGCGCCTGCGCCGCCCCGGGCAGCAGCGCGAGGATCCATAGCCGTTTCATCACACCCTCCCCATGGCAAACCCGCGCGCGATGTAGTTGCGCACAAACCAGATCACGATCGCGCCCGGAATGATCGTCAGCGTCCCCGCCGCCGCCAGCAGCCCCAGCTCATAGCCCGCACTTGACGCCGTGCGCGTCATCACCGCGGCAATGGGCTTGGCCTCCACCGCCGTCAGCGTTTTCGCCAAAAGCATCTCTACCCAACTGAACATAAAGCAGAAAAACGCGGCCACACCGACGCCCGCCTTGATGTTGGGCAGGAAAATCTTGGTGAAAAACCGCGGAAAGGAATAGCCATCCACATAGGCCGTCTCATCCAGCTCCTTGGGGATCCCGCGCATGAACCCTTCCAGGATCCACACCGCCAGCGGCACGTTGAAGAGCGTATGCGCCAGCGCCACGGCCAGATGCGTGTCAAAAATCTGGACCGACGAATAAAGCTGAAAAAACGGCAATGCGAACACCGCCGCAGGCGCCATCCGGTTGGTCAGCAGCCAGAAAAACAGCTGTTTGTCGCCCAAAAACCGATACCGCGAAAACGCATAAGCCGCCGGCAACGCCACCGCGACCGACAAAAACGTGTTCAGCGTCACATAGATGATAGAGTTGATATACCCCCAGTACCACGTCGGATCGGTGAAGATCGCGATGTAACTGTCGAGCGTAAAGGTCTGAGGAAACAGGGAAAAGCCCGACAGGATCTCATTGGTGGTCTTGAACGACATTGAGACCAGCCAATAGATCGGCAGCATCAGAAAGATGATGTACAAAATGGGAATGATCGCACGTTTCTTCATCACGGGTCATCCTTCGTCATCACTGTGTAAAACACCCAAGACACCAAGAGCGTGATCGCAAAATAGATCAGGCTCATCGCCGCCGCAGGCCCCAGATCGAACTGCCCGAGCGCGATCTTCACCAGGTCAATCGACAAAAGCGTGGTCGAATTTCCCGGACCTCCCCCTGTTAAAACAAAGGGTTCCGTGTAGATGTTAAAGCTGTCCATGAACCGCAACAGGATCGCAATGGTCAGCACCGTCTTCATCTTCGGCAGCTGAATGTAGCGGAACACGGCCCAGGGCGACGCCCCGTCTATCCTGGCCGCCTGATAATAGGCATCCGGGATCGACACGAGCCCCGCATAACACAAGAGCACAACCAGCGATGTCCAATGCCAGACATCCATCACCACAATCGTGATCCACGCCGCCAACGGGTCCTGCGTCATGTCGTAATTGACGCCCAGCACGTCATTCATGAAGTAGCCCAGCATCCCAACCTTGGGCAGCGCAAAGATGTTCCACATCGCGCCCACCACGTTCCACGGGATCAGCATCGGCAACGCCATCAGCACCAGACAGACCGGCACCCAAAACCCCTTTCGCGGCATCGACAGCGCGATGATAATGCCCAGCGGCACCTCAATGGCGAGGATAATACCGGTGAACAGAAACTGCCGCCCCAAAGCGGCCTGAAACCGTTCGGATCTGAGGATTTGTTCAAACCAATCAAGGCCTTGCCAGAAGAAAGTGTTGTTGCCAAAGGTCTCCTGCACCGAATAATTGACCACTGTCATCATCGGCACCAGCGCGTTGAACGCCACCAGAAACAGCACCGGCAGCACGAAAAACCACGCCCTTTGATTGACCGTCTTCATGCCCTGGCGTCCCCCCGCGCGTCCGTCGCGATCCACCCATCCCGGTACACCCGCGTTTTTTCCGGCTGAAAGGCCAAATGCACAGCGCTCCCTGTCTCGGGCGGCGCCTCTTGCAACACGGCCTTGAGTGACGACGCGCCAACCCGCGCTTCCA
Source organism: Pseudomonadota bacterium (assembly GCA_039817165.1). GTDB lineage: Bacteria > Pseudomonadota > Alphaproteobacteria > Rhodobacterales > Rhodobacteraceae > Roseovarius. Next base: position 6,401 of record JBCBWJ010000153.1, read on the forward strand.
CCACGAAATGCCGCCCCACATCCGAGACCTTCGTCACCGTCGCCGGAATGCCCGCGTCCGCCACTGTCACATGCTCGGGCCGCACGCCCAGCGTCTCTTGCCCGCCCGCGCCGGACACCATCCCCTCCAGCGCCACGTCATGACCCTCAAAGACCGCCCGGTCGCCCCGCGCCTCGCACGGCAGCACATTCATTCCCGGAGAGCCGATAAAATGTCCCACAAACGTGTGCTGCGGCCGCTCGAAAAGCGCCACCGGCGTGCCGATCTGCACCACCTCGCCATCCTGCATCACCACCACCTCATCGGCAAAAGTCAGCGCCTCGGTCTGGTCATGGGTGACATAGATCATGGTCGCTTTAACACGCTGGTGCAACTC
>JBCBWJ010000154.1:0-6773 GCA_039817165.1 Pseudomonadota bacterium
TGGGGTTTGTGTATCAGTTCCATCACCTGCTCGCGCCGCGCCAGTGTGCGTGCATGATCATTGAGCCCCGTCATATCCCGCGCCCCAAAAAGCACGCGCCCCGCATCCGGCGTGTCCAGCAGCCCCGCCATGTGCAAAAGCGTCGATTTCCCCGCCCCCGAGGGCGCCACCAGCGCCACCATCTCTCCAGAAGCAATCGCCAAATCCGCGCCCGCCAGCACCGAGACCTCACCGGGCTGCCCGGCGTTGTAGGTCTTCGTGAGCCCCTCCAGCGTCAGCACAACATCACTCACGGCGCAGCGCTTCCACCGGGTTCATCCGCGCCGCCTTGCGCGCCGGAAAAATCGTCACCACAAAAGACAGCCCCAGCGACAGACCCACCGCCTTCATCACATCCTCAAACCGCAACTCCGCTGGCAGATGGTAAATCCCGCGAATGCTCGGGTCCCAGATCTCGCCTCCCATCGCAACGTTCACAAACGAAAAAATGGGATCAATATAAAGCGCGAAAAGACAGCCCAGGATCACCCCAAACGCCGTTCCAATCGCCCCGGTAAAAGAGCCGCAGATGAAAAACACCCGCATGATCGACCCTTCCGTCAGGCCCATGGTGCGCAAAATTCCAATGTCGCGGCCTTTGTTCTTCACCAACATGATCAGCCCGCTGACAATGTTCATCGCCGCGATCAGCACGAGGATCGACAGGATGATAAACATCACATTGTCCTCCACATCAAGCGCGCGCAAAAACCCGCTCTGACTGTCCTGCCACGTCCAGAGCAGGCTCCGGTCCCCGGCCGCATTCATCAAAGGCAAAGACAGCGCCTCAATGGCCTCGGGCTCTTCCACCATCACCTCGATCTCGTCGGCGCGCCCGTCGCGGTTGAAAAAACTCTGGGCCTCTTCAAACGGCAAATACGCCCGCACCGCGTCGGTGTGAAAGCGCCCGGTGGTGAAGATGTAAACCACCTCATAGTCATTGATCCGCGGCGTGGTGCCAAAGGCCGTGCGGTTGCCATTGGGCAAGATGATCCGCATCCGGTCGCCCACACTCACGCGCAGAGTGTCCGCCACGCCCCGACCAATCGCGATGCCCCTTGGAAAGTCCTCAAGAGAGCCTTGCGCCGTCTCAGGGTCGGCAACACGCGGGATCGTGGCCAGGTCCTCGGGCGCAATGCCAAGGATCTCCACACCGGTGTTGGCGTCGCGTGCATTGGCCATGACCTGACCTTTGACGAGCGGTGCTGCCCGGATCACACCGTCGACACTGCGCACCCGTTCGGCCATCTCAGTGTAGTCTTCAATCGTCCGGTCAATGCGCCCTGTCGCCGGATCCACTGTGCCCGCGCTATAGACCGTCACATGCGCGTTGGACCCCAGAATCGCGTCGACAAACTCCGCCCGAAACCCCTCGCGCACCGCCAGCGTGGCAATCAGGGCAAACACCGCCAAGGTGATCCCGATAAGGCTGATCCACGTCATCGTGGACACGCCCCCCTCGGACCGACGCGCACGCAAATAACGCCAGGCGATCAGCCATTCAAAACGGGAAAACGGTTTGGGCGCTGCTGCCACAGGTTACCTCAGTTTTTTATTTTTCGTGCAAACTGAGCCTTTGAAGGGGCTTCGTCAAGCGACGGAACGCCCATAGATCTGCGCAATCCGCTCCACAGCCTGTTCAGGCGGCATCTCTTCGCTCTCGCCAGTCCGGCGGCTGGTCAATTCCACCACCCCGTTCTTGAGGCCCCGCGGCCCCACCGTGATCCGCCACGGCAACCCGATCAAATCCATCGTCGCGAACTTGCCGCCCGCGCGCTCATCGCGGTCATCATAAAGCGGCTCAAGCCCCAGCGCGGTCAGCGACGCATAAAGCGCCTCACAGGCGGCATCGGCCTCCGCATCGCCCTGTTTGAGGTTCACAATCCCTGCGTGATAAGGCGTCACGCCCTCGGGCCAGATGATCCCCTTGTCGTCATGGCTCGCCTCGATGATGGCACCTGCCAACCGGCTCACACCGATCCCGTGACTGCCCATATGCACCGGCGTGGGCTTGCCATCCGGCCCTTGGACCGTCGCGCCCATGGCGTCGGAATACTTGGTACCAAAGTAGAAAATCTGCCCCACTTCAATGCCCCGGCTCACCTGTCGGCGCGCTTCGGGCACGGCCGCAAACAGCGCCGCGTCATGGGTCTCATCGGTGCGCGCATAAGGCGTCGTCCATTCCTCTGCGATGGCCGCGCACTGATCCCAACTGTCATAGTCAATCTCGCGCGCGCCCAGCGTCAGACCGGTGATCGCGCTGTCATAAAACACTTCCGACTCGCCCGTCTCCGCCAGCACCAGAAATTCATGCGTGTCATCGCCGCCAATCGGCCCACTGTCCGCGCGCATCGGAATGGCCTTCAACCCCATCCGCTCATAAGTGCGCAAATACGTGACCATGTGGCGGTTATAAGCGTGCAGCGCGTCTTCCTTCGTCAGATCGAAATTATACCCGTCCTTCATGAAAAACTCGCGCCCCCGCATCACGCCAAAGCGCGGCCGGATCTCATCGCGGAACTTCCACTGGATATGATAAAGCGTCATCGGCAGGTCTTTGTAACTGCCCACATGGGAGCGAAAGATATCCGTGATCAGCTCTTCATTGGTCGGCCCATAAAGCATATCCCGGTCCTGCCGGTCTCTGATGCGCAGCATCTCCGGGCCGTAAGCATCATAGCGCCCACTTTCGCGCCACAGGTCCGCGGATTGCAGCGTCGGCATCAACATCGGAATATGCCCCGCGCGCACCTGTTCCTCGTGGACGATGTTTTCCAGCTTTCTCAGTAGCTTGAACCCCATCGGCAACCACGAATAAATCCCCGCGCTCGCTTGCTTGATCATGCCCGCACGCAGCATCAAGCGATGGCTCACGATCTGAGCCTCCGACGGGTTTTCCTTCAGAACGGGCAGAAAATATCTCGACAGGCGCATGGGTCGTTTCCGTGATCAGTTGCGCGACCCGTTTAGGGCCTTCCCACAAGGCGTACAAGCCACCACCGCCGTTCACGCGCCTATCACACGTCGGTGATGCCGGTGAACCAATCGGCATAACGCCGCGTAACCCTCATCACCAAGCGCTTAGGAAACGCGCTTTTGAACAGGAGGACTATCCATGAAGACTTTCACCAAACTCGCCGCCGCTGCTGCAACCGTTGCCGCCCTGGCAACCGGCGCCAAAGCCGCCAGCATCACCGAGATCGCCGTCAATGATGACCGTTTCTCGACGCTCGTGGCCGCCGTCACCGCAGCAGGTCTGGCGGACACGCTGGCAGGCCCCGGCCCGTTCACTGTGTACGCACCTGTGAACGACGCGTTCGACGCCCTGCCCGCTGGCACGGTGGAAACGCTTCTGAAGCCCGAAAACAAAGGTCAGCTGACAAACGTGCTGCTCTACCATGTGGATGACCGCAAACTGACCGCGGAAAAGATCCCGTCGGGCTCCAACTACTTCAAGCCGCTTTTGACCTCGCAGCGTCTGTGCATCACCAAATCCGGTGGCGGCGTTGAGATCGCAGATGGCACCGGTGAGACCGCCAACGTCATCATCGCCAACATCAAGGCCGACAACGGCGTGATCCACGTGATCGACAAGGTGCTGCTGCCCGGCAAACGCCCTGCCTGCCACTAAAACAGCCTACTTATTGTGAAAGAGCCCGCCCAATCACGTGGCGGGCTCTTGCATGCCGCGCGCGCTTCGACGATCAATAGGTCTCAACAGATCGGGATCCGAAATGGCTCTGCCCGCCGCCACACAGCTGAAATACTGGACGATCGCCACAGTCGTGTTCCTCGTGTTGATGTGGGCATTGGGCAACGTGATCCTGCCGTTTGTCCTCGGCATGGCCATCGCATACTTCCTCGATCCCGTCGCCGACCGACTTGAAAATATGGGGCTCTCCCGGGCCTTGTCGGTCACCGTGATCACCCTCGTTGTCGTGTTGGTTTTCATCCTGATGGCCCTGCTGGTCATCCCGACGCTCGTCAATCAGGCCATCAACCTGTTCAAGATCGCACCCGAACTGCTGAACCGTCTTCAGGACGTGCTGGTCGAACGCTTCCCCCAATTGATCGACGAAGGCTCGACAATCCGGCAATCCCTCGCCGCATTGGGGGAAACGATTCAATCCAAAGGCGCGCAATTCCTCGAAGCGGCCTTGGCCTCCGTGGGGTCTTTGATCAATGTGGTGGTGCTGCTGGTGATCGTGCCCGTGGTCGCGTTCTACCTGCTCTACGACTGGGATCGCATGGTCGCAGAAATCGATGACCTGCTGCCCCGGGATCACGCCCCGACCATCCGACAACTGGCGCGCGACATCGACAACACGCTGGCCAGCTTCATTCGGGGCATGGGCACGGTCTGTCTGCTCCTGGGCACCTATTACGCCATAGCCTTGATGCTGGTGGGCCTGCAATTCGGGTTGGTCGTGGGCGCCGTGGCCGGGCTTGTCACATTTATCCCCTATCTCGGCGCAATTGTCGGCGGCGCGCTGGCCATCGGGCTGGCGCTCTTTCAGTTCTGGGGCGATTGGGTCTCCATCGGGCTGGTCACCGGCGTTTTCGTGCTGGGCCAGGTGATGGAAGGCAACGTGCTGACGCCCAAGCTGGTGGGCAGTTCGGTGGGTCTGCACCCGGTTTGGCTGATTTTCTCACTCTCGGTTTTCGGCGCGCTCTTTGGCTTTGTCGGCATGCTGGTCGCGGTGCCGGTCGCCGCCGCCATCGGCGTGCTGGTGCGCTTTGCCCTGTCGCAATACATGTCCAGCAAACTCTACCGCGGCCTGTCCGAGACAGAAGACACCTGATGCCCGAACAGCTCAGTTTCGACCTCCCCGTGCGCACCGCGTTCGGGCGCGACGATTTCTTCGTTTCCCCCGCCAACGCCCATGCCGTCGCAATGATCGAAAGCTGGGAGGGATGGCCCGCCCGCAAACTGATGCTTGTCGGACCCCTGGGATCGGGCAAAACACACCTCTCCCACGTCTGGGCGCATCTGAGCGGCGCACAGATCCTCGCGGCCGCAGATCTCGCCCAATCTGACATCGCACGCCTCGCCACCGGCCCCATCGCACTGGAAGACTGCGACCAGATCGCGGGCAGCCCGAGGGCGGAAAACGCGCTCTTTCACCTGCACAACCTGGCCCTCGCCGAAGGCCACACCCTGCTCTTCACCGCGGCCACGGCCCCCGCCGACTGGCCGCTGGACCTGCCCGATCTGGCCAGCCGGATGCAGGCCACCCCGTCCATTCACATCACCGCCCCCGATGATGCCCTGCTGGGCGCTCTTTTGATGAAACTCTTCGCCGACCGACAGCTTTCGCCCACACCCGCGACCCTGCCTTACCTCGTCGCCCGCATCGACCGGTCCTTTGAGGCCGCAGCCCACTGCGTAGATGCCCTCGATGCCGCCGCAATGGACACCCGGCGTCCTATAACGCCGCGCCTGGCCGCTGAAGTGCTGGACATCTGAACCACTTACGCGCATCGTAGTCATCTCATTGTCACAAATTTCTGAGCAAAACGACCGTCATGACGGATGCAGACTTTTTGAAATCCCCACTTCCCGCCCCGGTGGAGATGCCCGACATCGACCTCACCGGCCCGGGCCGTTTCTACAACCGCGAACTCAGCTGGGTGGGCTTCAACTGGCGCGTGCTGGAAGAGGCCTCAAACCTCCGCGTGCCGCTCCTCGAACGCCTGCGCTTTTTGTCGATCTCCGCCACCAACCTGGATGAATTCTACAACGTCCGCGTTGCCGGCCTGCGCGAACTGGCGCGCGAGGGCAACACGACACCCGCCCATGACGGCCTCACCCCCGCCGAACAGCTCAAGCTCATCGACGAAGAGGCCCGCAACCTGCTGCACCACCAACAGGAAACCTACGAGACCCTAAAGGCCGAGATGGAGGCCGAAAACATCGCGATCCTGACCCGCGATGACCTGACCAAAGACGAACGCGACTTTCTTGAAACCGCGTTCATGAACAAGGTCTTCCCGGTGCTCTCTCCGCTGGCCATCGACCCCGCACACCCCTTTCCCTTCATTCCGAACCTCGGCTACACGCTGGCCCTGCAACTCAAGGCCAAAGACGGCAAACGCAGCCTCAAGGCGCTCTTGCCCGTGCCCCATCAGATCGACCGCTTTCTCACCCTGCCGTCCGACGAAGGCATGCACCGCGCCCTGCCGCTCGAAGAACTGCTGCTGCTCAACATCGACAGCATCTTCCCCGGCTACGAGATGAAAGCCTATTGCTCCTTCCGCGTGCTGCGCGACAGCGACCTGGAGGTAGAGGAAGAAGCCGAAGATCTGGTGCGCGAATTTGAAGTGGCCCTCAAGCGCCGCCGCCGGGGCGAGGTCGTACGCATGAAAATGACCGCGGGCGCCCCCGACAGCCTGCGCGATGTGATCATGGAAGAACTGGGCGTCCTGCCCGAAGAAATCGTTGAGGTTCAGGGCCTTATCGGGCTGGCCGACCTCAAGGAACTGGTGCTCGACACCCGGCCCGACCTGCTTTGGCCCTCGTTCACGCCCCGCGTGCCCGAACGGGTGCAGGATCACGACGGCGATATGTTCGCGGCCATCCGGCAAAAAGACATGCTGCTGCACCACCCCTACGAGACCTTCTCGATGGTGATCCGCTTTTTGCAACAGGCCGCGCGCGATCCCAACGTGGTGGCGATCAAGCAAACGCTCTACCGCACCTCCGCCGACAGCCCCATTGTCGACGCGCTGTGCGA
>JBCBWJ010000155.1:0-6756 GCA_039817165.1 Pseudomonadota bacterium
GCGCTCAACGCGATTGAGACGGTGGCCGCGAAGTACGAGGCGGCGGGCAAGCGGTTGCAGCTGCGCCATCTGAGCCGGGACTGCCACCAATTGCTGAGCAAGGCCGGGCAGTTGATTGTCGACAGTGATGATGACCCCGATTACCAGATCGCCGTGGATTACAACGTGCGGACGGGCGTTCTCGGCGGGCACTAAGGCACAAAAGGGTCTTCCGCTTGGCGCGGGCATCGCTACGTTCGAGACATAGACGGGAGAGGTGGCGTGCGCGCGGGGCTGATTGCGGCTGTGGTGGTGATGTTCGGGGCAGGCGTGGCGTTGGCCCATGCCGCCGAGCAGGGTTTCGTGCTGCTGCTGCCCACGGATATCTACATCACCGCAGGCGTGGCGAGCGTGGCGCTGACCATTGTTCTGATCGCCCTTTTGCCCGCGCCTATGGCAAAGCGCATCTTTGCATCCCTGCCGGTTTTGCCACGTGGCCCTGCCCTGCTGCGCCATGGCCTAAGCCTTTTGGCGACGGGTCTGCTGGCGTTTGCGGTTTGGCGCGGGTTCACCGGGCCGCGCGATCCACTGAGCAACCCTCTGCCCCTGATGATCTGGACAGTGTGGTGGGTCGGGCTGGTCACGGCCCAAGGGCTGATTGGCAATCACTGGCGCTATAGCAATCCGTGGACCGGGCTGGCTTTTGCGCTACACCGGATCACCGGGACGCGCGCGCCGTTGCGCTATCCGCGTTGGTTGGGGCATTGGCCCGCCGTGGTGAGTTTCATTGGGTTTGCCGCCTTTCTTCTGGCCGATCCCGCACCGGCCGATCCGGCCCGTCTGGCCGCTTTTGCCGGGCTTTACTGGTATGCCGCTTTTTTCGGTTTGATCCTCTTTGGTCCGGCCTGGATGGTCCGGGCGGAGGCGTTCACCGTGATGATGCGGGCCTATGGCCGGATGGGGCTTTTCGGGCCGCGCGGGCGCCGCATCGGGTTTGGCCTCTGGGGCTGGCAGGGCGCGCGGGGCAGGTTGCAGCCGCTGTCGCTTTCGGTGTTTGTGCTGATCCTCTTGGGCACAGGCAGCTTCGACGGGCTCAACGAGACGTTTTTCTGGCTCGATCTTCTGGGGATCAACCCGCTGGAGTTTCCCGGCCGCTCGGCGGTGATTTGGCAAAACCTGACCGGGCTGATTGCCGCCAATGCCGCGCTGATTGCCGCCTTTGCGGCCTGTCTTTGGCTGGGGGAAAAGCTGGCGGGATCGGGGCGGTCCTTGCGGGATGCCTTTTGCCTTTATGCGCCCTCGATCCTGCCCATCGCGATTGCCTATCACGTGGCCCATTATCTGACCTCGTTTCTGGTGGACGGGCAGTATGTTGCGCTGATGCTAAACGACCCGATGGCGCGCGGGGCGGATGTGCTGGGCCTGGGTGAGTATTACGTCACCACCGGGTTTTTCAACACGCCGGGCACGGTGAAGGCGATCTGGTTGACGCAGGCGGGCGCGGTGGTGGTGGGCCATGTGGTGGCGATCCTTTTGGCCCACGCGCTGGCGATGCGCGATCAAAGCAGCACGCGGCGGGCGATCCTGGGGCAGGCCCCGCTGGCGGCGTTCATGGTGGCGTACACGTTCTTTGGGCTGTGGCTTTTGGCGTCGCCTCGGGGGTTGTGACCCGCGCAGAGCATAACGCTAGAGCGCCAGACCTTTGCGCAACAGGTTGAGCGCGGCCAGCACGATCACGATCAACGTCAGCTTGCGGAACTTCTCTTGGTCCAGACGATCCTGGATTTGAAACCCGATCCACATGCCAAGCACGGCGGTGGGCAGCAGCGCGAGGGTGAAGGGGATCGTCTCTGCGTTCAGGATGCCGGAGCGCAGATGCGCAAACAAAAGCGTGATGGAGCCGGTGCCGTAGATCATCCCCTGCACGATCACCTGGCGGGCTTTGGGCATGTCGATGGCCAGCAGGTAGAGCACCGTCGTCGGCCCCCATGTGCCAGCCAACCCACCCAGCACGCCGGAGATCAGCCCCACCGCCCATTCCGCCCAACCGCGATGGCGCAGAGGTATGATCAGGCGCAGCCCCATCAGCTGGATGAGGGCGAGGGTCAGCACCGGAATGCCGAGGACGAAATAGAACGCCTCACTGGGGATCGACGGCACAAGCTGGGCGGCGGCAAAGATCATGATGCACACAATCAGCATGTAGCGCCAAGCGATCCGCGTCGCCGCTATGGCCGGGGCGATCCCGGTGCGAAAGGCCTGCAGCGCATTGGAGACCACGATGGGCGCCATCATCCCCGCGAGCGCCAGTTTGGGATCCAGAAAGGTCGACAGGCCCGACAGGATCACCAGCGGCATGCCAAAGCCGATGGCCCCTTTGATCACGCCTGACAGAACCGCGACCAGAAAGGCCGCGACCAGCACGAACGTGTCGATCTGGGACAGGAGGGTGAAATCCATGCCCGATGCGTAGCAGACCCCGAACCGGGCGGCCATGACACTTTGTTGCGCGCGGTGTGGCGCCTGTCAAAGCCCGGCGATGCGAGAGAGAAACGCGCGCATCTGCTTGATCTCGGCGGGCGTGAATTCCGCGAGCATGGCGGCGTCGAACCGCTGTGCCTCTTGCGTCAGATCCCCAAAAACACGGGCCCCATGGGGGGTCAGGTGCAGCATCGTGTGCCGGCGGTCCTGTTCCAGTTCCTCTCGGCGCACAAATCGCTTGGCCTCAAGGGCGGTGACCGCGCGGCTGACTTTCGTTTTGTGGAGGCCAGCGCGGGCGCAAACTTCGCGCGCTGTCATCGCGCCGTAGTGGCCAAGGTGAAAGAGCACCCGCCATTCGGTGCGCAACATGCCGTATTTGCCTTTGTAATAGCTCTGAAAATCGCGGCTGGAGGCATCTGCGGCCTGATTGAGCAGGTAGGGCATGAAATCGCGCAAATCGAAAGTCATGTCGGGGAATTAGGCGTTGATAGTTACAAAAGCAACTAATACCTAAACTCCAGGAGGAGTGCCATGAATGAACATCCCCAGAGCGATGGATTGATCCGCGCGGCCACGCCGGTGGGCACGCATGAAGGCTATATGCCCGGCTTCGGCAATGACTTTGAAACCGAGGCCCTGCCGGGCGCGTTGCCTCAGGGGAAAAACAGCCCGCAGAAAGTCAATTACGGGCTCTATGGCGAGCAGATCTCCGGCACCGCCTTCACCGCGCCGAGGGCGCAGAATGAACGGACATGGTGCTATCGCATCCGCCCGTCGGTGAAGCATTCGCATAGGTATGCGCGCATTCAACTGCCCTATTGGAAATCCGCGCCCCATATCGCGGAGGATGTGACCTCGCTCGGGCAATACCGCTGGGATCCGCTGCCGCATTCAGAAGACCCGCTCACTTGGCTGACGGGCATGCGAACGATGACCACGGCGGGCGATGTGCACACGCAGGTGGGCATGGCGAGCCATGTCTATCTGGTCACGCAAAGCATGGTCGACAGCTATTTCTATTCCGCCGACAGCGAGATGTTGGTGGTGCCCCAGGAAGGGCGTTTGCGCTTTTGCACAGAGCTCGGTGTGATTGAGATCGCACCTAAGGAGATCGCCATTCTGCCGCGCGGGCTGGTCTACCGCGTTGAGGTGCTGGAAGGGCCGTGCCGCGGGTTTGTCTGTGAAAATTACGGGCAAAAGTTTGAGTTGCCCAACCGGGGGCCCATCGGGGCGAATTGCATGGCCAATCCGCGCGATTTCAAAGCGCCCGTGGCGGCGTTTGAGGATCGGGAGGTGGCCTCAAAGCTGACCATCAAATGGTGCGGGCAGTTTCATGAGACCCGGATCGGGCAAAGCCCGCTGGATGTGGTGGCCTGGCATGGCAATTACGCCCCGATGAAATACGATCTGACCACCTATTGCCCGGTGGGCGCGGTGCTCTTTGACCACCCTGATCCGTCGATTTTCACCGTTCTGAGCGCGCCCTCGGGGCAGGAAGGGACGGCCAATATTGATTTCGTGCTGTTCCGGGATCGCTGGATGGTGGCGGAGGACACGTTCCGCCCGCCGTGGTATCACAAGAACATCATGTCAGAGCTGATGGGCAACATTCACGGCCAGTATGACGCCAAGCCCAAAGGGTTCGTGCCGGGCGGTGTGAGCCTGCACAACATGATGCTGCCCCATGGGCCAGACAAGACGGCGTTTGAGCGGGCGTCGAACGCCAATCTGGGGCCGGACAAGCTCTCTGAGACGATGTCGTTCATGTTCGAGACACGGTTTCCTCAGCAGTTGACGGAATTTGCGGGCAAGGAAGCGCCGCTGCAGGATGACTACATCGACTGCTGGGGGGATCTTGAGAAGAAATTCGACGGGACGCCGGGCAAAAAATGAAGGTTGCCTCAGTTTACCACAGTCGCCACCCCAACGGTCGTCTGGTGGTTGTTGATGATGATCTCAGTCATCATACGACATGCATAGAACCCGCTTGCCTGCAGGACGTTCTGGACGGAGCGCCTGTCAGAACAAGCGATGCGTGCGCGCCCTACCATGCGGGAAATTTTGCTGCACCACTTCCCCGGGCGTATCAGTTCTTGGACGGTTCGGCCTACGTGAACCATGTTGCCCTCGTTCGGCAAGCGCGCGGAGCCGAGATGCCCGCAAGTTTCTGGACAGATCCGTTGATGTATCAGGGCGGGTCCGACGGCTTCCTTGCAGCGACTGATGATATTGTCGGAGAGGAAGCGTGGGGCATCGACTTTGAAGGCGAGATCGCCGTGATAACGGGTCCTGTGCAAAGAGGGGCAAATCGCGCGGAAGCTTTGGAGGCCGTTCGGTTTGTGATGCTTCTCAATGATGTGTCTCTGCGGAATTTGATCCCGGATGAGCTGTCCAAAGGCTTTGGGTTTGTGCAGTCCAAGCCCGCTTCGGCATGCTCTCCTGTCGCTGTGTCGCCCGATGCGTTGCCGGGGTGGCGCGATGGTAAGTTGCACGGTGTTCTGAATGTCGACCTAAATGGCCAACCCTTTGGCCGCGCCGATGCCGGTGTGGACATGACGTTTGATTTCGGCACCCTCATTGCCCATGCGGCCAAGACCCGCGATTTGGCGTCGGGCACGATCATTGGATCCGGCACCGTATCAAACCGTGACGCCTCTGGCGGGCCGGGGCGGCCTGTGGCGGAGGGCGGCGCGGGGTACTCTTGCATTGCCGAACAGCGCATGGTGGAGGTGATCCGGAACGGCGCGCCCGTGACACCGTTCTTGCGCGATGGCGATAGGGTCAGGATGTGGATGGAGGACGGGGAGGGCCGCTCCATCTTTGGAGAGATCAATCAAGTGGTGAGAGAGACATGAGCAAGGCCTTCGCCTCCCAAGGGGATATGAGTGAGAAGACGATCACGTTTGACGAGATCGGAGAGGGGCTTTGGGCCTTTACCGCCGAGGGCGATCCCAATTCCGGTGTGATCATCGGCGATGACAGCGTGATGGTGGTTGAGGCACAGGCGACACCGCGGCTGGCCGCCAAGGTCATCGAGAAGGTGCGAGAGGTCACAGACAAGCCGATCACGCATCTGGTGCTGACGCATTATCATGCGGTGCGGGTGCTGGGGGCATCGGCCTATGGTGCGGATCAGGTGATCATGTCGGATGCGGCGCGCGCGATGGTGGTGGAACGCGGACAGGAAGACTGGGACAGCGAATTTCAGCGGTTTCCGAGGCTCTTTGAAGGCCACGAGAGCATTCCCGGTCTGACCTATCCGACGACGACATTCAGCGATGCGATGACCGTGTATCTGGGCCAACGCCGCGTGGACATCACACATATCGGGCGGGCGCATACGGCGGGGGATGCGGTGATCCATGTGCCGGATGCGAACGTGATGTTCACGGGCGATATCGTCGAGGATCGCTCCGCCTGTTATTGCGGCGACGGGTATTTTGCCGATTGGGGTGGCACGCTCGATGCGATCAAGGCCTACGGCGTGGATGCGATTGCGCCGGGGCGCGGCGGGGCGTTGCTGGGCGAGGCGGCAGTGACACGCGCGATTGAAAGCACGCGCGATTTTGTGACCTCGACCTACCAGCCGGCCGCCCGCGTGGCGATGAAGGGCGGGAGCCTCAAGGACGCGTGGGAGGCCGTTCGCGCGGCGTGCGATCCGAAATTTTCCGACTATGCCATCTATGAACACTGCCTGCCGTTCAATGTGGCCCGCGCCTATGACGAGGCGCGCGGCATCTGGCATCCGCGGATCTGGACAGCTCAGCGGGATCTGGAGATGTGGGAGGCGTTGCAGGGGTAGATGTCGAAGTTTGCGCCGTCTCGCAGGGAGTATCTGTTCCGGCTGGTGGTCGGGCTGGCGGGTGTTGCGCTGACGATTGGGGCGGCACTGTATCTGCGCGCGACGTCGGAGGCGCATCTGGGCGAGCTGTGGATTTTCGGGCTGGGCTTCTTTGGAGGAACGGCGATTTGGTCGGGATGGAAGATTTGGAAAGGGGATCACGGGTGAAGCGATTTGATTTCCGCCATTCCCTCCGACCGGAAACAAGGCCGCAGGCCGCCGGGCGTTCGTCAGGCCGTCCCGGGGCCTGGCGAAATGGGTGTTGCAGGCTATCGCTCAGACGTTCGACGGGAGTGTACAATAAAGCGCTGCTGATGGTAGGCCAGATCGCCAGACCACGGCCTGACAAACACCCTGGGTTAGGGGTGATTGGCAAATGAATCACTTTGCCCAAGAGCTCTACCCCTACCAGCGACATCCAGACCAAGACGGGACCGCGCATCACCCGGTGATCA
>JBCBWJ010000156.1:0-6752 GCA_039817165.1 Pseudomonadota bacterium
GTCGTCATTGTCGCGGGCGCACATGATCATAACAAGCTTCATAAGCGGTATTCCAAATCCCCCAAGTCCGGCCATGGCGCACGTCCGATTGCGCACGGAATTGTCACCGTGGACCGGCTGTGCACTTCAATCCATCCGTTCCCAAGGGAGGTCAAGTGTGTTAAAGGGAACCAAGACCAAGATAAACATTGGCCAAATACAAAGACACATGAGGCAAGCATATGACAATATTGAATAAAATCCTTATGGTCTGCGCGGTTTTGATCGTCGCGGGCTGTTCCAATACGGGCCGATTTGGCAACAATGCCAACGGCTCGGATCCCGGCGCCTTGAGCGGGGCAGCCTCTGATCCGCGGTCTGCCGCCTATTTCCAGGAATCCGTGGGCGATCGCGTGCTCTTCGTGGTCGATCAATCGAGCCTCACAGCAGAGGGTCGCGCGACCCTGGATGCGCAGGCCAATTGGCTCAACACCAACACCGATTACAACGCGCTGATCGAAGGTCACGCCGACGAACAGGGCACCCGGGATTACAACCTCGCCTTGGGCGGTCGTCGCGCCAATGCCGTGCAGGAATACCTGGTCAGCCGGGGTGTCGCTGAAAACCGTCTTCGCATCGTGACCTATGGCAAGGAACGCCCGATTGAGATTTGCAGCGAAGAAGCCTGCTACGCCAAAAACCGCCGCGCGGTGACAGTCGTCTCCGCCGGCCCGGTCAGCTAAGGGGTCCGGGGCATGGTTCGGTTTCTGAGTTTTGTCGCCACTTTGTGTCTGGTCACCGCCGTGCAAGCGCAGGACCGGACACAAACCCTGGCCGATATCCGTCAGGAACTTTCGGTGCTCTACGTCGAGGTGCAACAGCTCAAACGCGAGCTCAGCACCACGGGCGGCGTGTCGACGCAATCCGTCGGCGGCTCCACCATTGACCGGCTGAACGCGATCGAGGCGGAAATGACCCGCCTTACCTCGCTCACCGAACAGCTCCAGTTTCGCATCGACAGCGTGGTGCGCGATGGCACCAACCAGATCGGTGATCTGGAGTTTCGCCTGTGTGAGTTGGAAGCGGGTTGCGACATCGCAACGCTGGGGCAGGGCACAACCCTCGGCGGCGTAGAACCCGCGACCTCCGGTGCCGAGACGGCAGCACTCCAGCCGCAAACCGGCACGGATACCGGCAGCGCCAGCGATGGCGTCCAGCTTGCCGTCGGAGAGAAGGCCGATTTCGACGCCGCAGTCACCGCCCTGGAAGAGGGCCGCCACACGGCCGCTGCCGCGCAGTTCGCCAGCTTTCTGAGCAACTATCCGGGCAGTCCACTGACCACCGATGCCCGCCTGATGCGCGGTGCAGCCCTTGAAGGCGCTGGTGAAAACACGCAAGCCGCCCGCGCCTATCTCGACGCTTTCAGCGCCGATCCTACGGGGACCAAGGCCCCTGATGCGCTCTACCTGCTGGGCAGGTCCTTGGGCGCCATTGGACAGGTGGATGAGGCCTGTGTCACCCTCGCGGAAGTGACCCTGCGGTTTCCAGGTGGTCAGCCTGCCACGGATGCTCAGGCTGAGCGCGCCCGCCTCAGCTGCCCATGAGCGCGGCCTGCGCGCCGCTGCATGCCGCCCTGCGCGGCTTCTTTGCTGACACATCACCCGACCACATCGCCGTCGCTATTTCAGGCGGCAGCGATAGCTTGGCGCTTCTATCCCTGCTGCAGGAATGGCGTGCCGAAGGCGGACCGCGCCTGTCGGCGGTCACTGTCGATCACGGCCTGCGCCCTCAATCGTCCGAGGAAGCCGCCCATGTCGCCCGGCTTTGTGCCGCGTGGGACGTGCCCCACGACACCCTGCTCTGGACCCGCAGTCAGACCACCGGCAACCTTCATGATCAGGCCCGCCGTGCGCGCTATGCGATCATGGCAGGCTGGGCCAGCACGCGCGGCATACCCGTTATCGCGCTGGGTCATACGCAGGACGACCAGGCCGAAACCTTTCTGATGCGTCTGGCCCGTGGGGCGGGGCTTGATGGGCTTTCGGCCATGCGTGCAAGTTGGGAGGACGCAGGCACAACCTTTGTTCGCCCTCTGCTTGGCTGTGCCCGAGAGGCGTTGCGCGATCACTTGCGCGCCAAATCCCTTGATTGGATCGAAGACGACGCCAATGCTGATCCTGCCTACACCCGCGCCCGCGTGCGCACTGCGCTGCCTGATCTGGGAATCTCGCCCAAAATCCTGGCCGATGTGGCCGGTCACCTGGCACAGGCGCGTGACGCCCTGCAGGCTGTGACGCTGCAAACCGCCCGCGAGATCGCCCGCACAGAAGAGGGCGATGTGCTTTTCGATCACGCGGCCTTTTGCGCGCTGCCGCCCGATCTGGCCCGGCGTCTGACCCTCACGGCCATGCATTGGATCACCAGCGCGGACTACCCCCCGCGCGGCCCGGCCCTCACCGCGCTCTACGAAGATATCCGCGCCGCCCGCACTGCAACGCTACAAGGCTGTGACGTCAGTCATTCCAAAGGCACGGTGCGCCTGACCCGAGAGGCCGGTGCGCTGACCAACGTGATCGCCGCCCCCGGAGAGCTCTGGGATGGTCGCTGGCGCGTCACGGGGCCAAACCTGCTAAATGCCCGCATCGCGGCCTTGGGCGAGGCAGGTCTGCGCCACTGTCCCGACCGCGCGCTTGGTGCTCTGCCAGCGCGCTCTCTCATCGCGTCCCCGGCGGTCTGGCAGGGGCGCAAATTGATCGCCGCACCGCTCGCCGGGCTGACCAACGGATGGTCGGTCACGCTCGTGCCGCGCCCCCGCGACGACTTTGCCGCGGCAATCTCGCATTGAAGACGCGTTAAGGATCGCTATTTATAGTACCAAAGGCCTGTGATAGGCAGGCTGTTCCCATTCAAACAGGAGATGATCCTTGGGCAACGCGCGCAACATCGCATTCTGGCTGGTTCTGTTTTTGCTGATACTGGCCCTCTTCAATCTGTTCAGCGGGTCGGGAAATAACCTGCAAAATGAACGGGTTTCCTACTCTGATTTCATGCAATCGGTTGAGGATGGTGCGGTTGCATCCGTCACGCTCGATGGCGAAAACGTGCGCTTCCGGGGCACCGATGGGCGCGACTACACCACCATCAAACCTGCCGATGCTGAACTGACACCGGCCCTCATCACCGAAGGTATTCCGCTCACCGCACAGCCTCAGGAACAGTCGGGCTTCCAGACATTCCTGATTTCTTTGCTGCCATTTGTGCTGCTCATCGGTGTGTGGATCTACTTCATGAACCGCATGCAGGGTGGCCGCGGTGGCGGCGCCATGGGGTTCGGCAAATCCAAGGCCAAGATGCTGACCGAAAAGCATGGCCGCGTCACCTTTGACGATGTGGCCGGGATTGATGAGGCCAAGGATGAGCTCGACGAGATCGTCGAATTCTTGCGCAACCCGCAGAAATTCTCGCGTCTGGGCGGCAAAATCCCCAAAGGCGCGCTGCTTGTCGGCCCTCCCGGTACCGGTAAAACCCTTCTGGCCCGCGCTGTGGCTGGTGAGGCGGGTGTGCCCTTCTTCACTATTTCCGGCTCCGACTTCGTGGAAATGTTTGTGGGTGTGGGGGCGTCCCGCGTCCGTGACATGTTCGAGCAGGCCAAGAAAAATGCGCCCTGTATCGTCTTCATCGACGAAATTGACGCCGTGGGCCGCCATCGTGGCGCAGGTTACGGCGGTGGCAATGACGAGCGTGAACAGACGCTCAACCAGCTGCTCGTGGAAATGGACGGCTTTGAGGCCAATGAAGGCGTGATCATCATCGCCGCCACGAACCGCAAAGACGTTCTTGACCCCGCACTGCTGCGTCCGGGCCGCTTTGACCGTCAGGTCACAGTGCCCAATCCGGACATCAAGGGCCGCGAGAAAATCCTCGGCGTCCATGCCCGCAAAACACCGCTGGGCCCTGATGTCGACCTGCGCATCATCGCGCGCGGCACCCCCGGCTTTTCGGGTGCGGACCTGGCCAACCTCGTGAACGAGGCCGCTTTGATGGCCGCCCGCGTGGGCCGTCGGTTCGTCACGATGCCGGATTTTGAGAACGCCAAGGACAAGGTCATGATGGGGGCTGAACGCCGCTCCATGGTTCTGACCGATGAGCAAAAAGAAAAAACTGCCTACCACGAAGCGGGACACGCCGTCGTGGGGCTGGCGCTGCCGCAATGTGATCCGGTCTACAAGGCCACGATCATCCCGCGCGGTGGGGCGCTGGGCATGGTGGTCAGTTTGCCTGAGATCGATCGCCTGAACTGGCACAGGTCTGAATGCGAGGAAAAACTCGCCATGACCATGGCCGGCAAAGCCGCTGAGATCATCAAATACGGCGAAGACAATGTCTCCAACGGTCCGGCAGGCGATATCCAGCAGGCCAGCGGCCTTGCGCGTGCCATGGTGCTGCGTTGGGGCATGTCCGACAAAGTGGGCAATATCGACTATGAACAGGCCCATGAAGGTTACATGGGCAATGCCGCCGGTGGTCTGTCGGTTTCCGCCAGCACCAAAGAGCTGATCGAAGAAGAGGTCAAACGCCTTGTCGACACCGCCTATGATCGCGCCTTCGAGATCCTGACCGAAAAGAAAGAGGATTGGGAACGTCTGGCGCAGGGCCTTCTGGAATACGAAACCCTGACCGGCGAAGAGATCGAGCGCGTCATTCGGGGCGAACCCCCGGAAGAGGACAACGACAGCGGCACAACACCCGCGGACAAAGGCGATAGTGGCACACCGTCGCTGACTGCGGTCCCCAAGACCAAGCCGCGCCGCGACCAGGGCGATGGCGGGATGGAACCTGAACCTTCAACGTGAGTGACACGTGACCGAAGCCATCCGAAGCACTGATTGGAACCCGGGCGCCTATGCCCGGTTCCATGATTTGCGGCTGCGGCCAGGCCTCGATTTGTTCAACGCCGTAGGCGCGATGGGCAGCGGTGACATCTACGATCTGGGCTGTGGCAACGGGGCCATGGGGGATGCTCTGCGCGCGCGGGCAGGTGGGCGCGGTGTGGTCGGCGTTGATGCCTCCCCTGCAATGCTGGAAAAGGCCCGCCACACCCACGCCTACACCACCCTCCAACAGGTCGACATCCGCGATTGGCACCCCAGCCGTCCTCCCGGTCTGATCATCTCGAATGCAGCACTGCATTGGGTGGGGGACCATGAAACCCTTATGCCGCGCCTGACCGATATGCTGGGCCAGGGGTCAACGCTTGCCGTCCAGATGCCGCACCAGAACAAGGCGCCTTCGCATCGCGTGTGGCGCACTCTGGCCGATGAGATGTTCCCGGGCCGTGTGGAACTGGCCGGCACGCCCGGCGTCATGTCACCGGTCAAATACGAGGAACTCCTCGCCCCGCGCGGCCGCTTCCGCATGTGGGAGACGGAATACTACCAGCGCCTTGTCGCCGAAGCCGGCAGCCACCCCGTGCGCCGCTTCACCGAAAGCACCTATGCCCGCCCCATTCTCCAGGCGCTCGACACAGACGAAAAGGCAGAACTCATCCGCCGTTACGAAGAGGTGATGAGCGCGGCCTACCCGGTGCGTGCCGACGGCTCTGTGCTCTTCCCCTTCCGGCGCGTGTTCTTCACCCTCACCCTCTAAAGCACGCAGCCCGCGGCGTCCCAGACAGGCTTGACCCCGGCCCGCTCAGATCGGATGCTATGCCAAGATCCGCCTGAAAGGACACGTGTCATGGCCAACCCCCTTCATCCCACCGATATCTCCGCCCGGATTGTCTGGTTGGGCCAGGTCAAAAGCCAGGATGAAAACATCCGGTCCGCCCCCCAGACAGAGATCACGGCCACCTATGCCGGACAGGATGGCGCGGTGCATGCGGGCCTCACCCGCCCGTCTTGTGTGCGGGTGCGCGAGATGCACGAGCCCGGCACCGAAATCCGCAATGTCCGGCAGTTTTCCGTGCTGTCCGCCGAAGAGCTGGCCCTGATGGCGGCCGATCTGGGTCTCGATGCGCTCAAACCCGAATGGCTTGGGGCCTCCATCATCATCGAAGGCATTGAGGATTTCAGCCATGTGCCCCCCTCAAGCCGCCTGCAAAGCCCGGATGGCACCACATTGGTGATCGACATGCAGAACTTTCCCTGCGGCTATCCCGGCCGTGAGATCGAAAAAGACCACCCCGGCCAGGGCCGCAAATTCGCCAAGATCGCCGAAGGCCGCAGAGGTGTCACCGCCTGGGTCGAACGCGAAGGCCCGCTGCGCGTGGGAGACAGCTTGCGCCTGCACGTGCCCTCCCAACGCCCCTGGCAACCCTTCGGCGCAGCGGTGAAAGCGGCCGAGTGACCCCCCAGGACCTGGTCTTGACGCCGCGCGGCCTGCGCTGGCGCGGGCGCGTCTTTCCGTGCGTGATCGGCCGCGGGGGGCTCTGCGCCGACAAAAAAGAAGGCGATGGTGCGACACCGGTCGGAACCCATGCCATTGTCGCGCTGCACTACCGCCCCGACCGCCTGGCGCGCCCCAATGCCTGGGCCACGCCCATCCGCCCCGGCGATCTGTGGTCCGATGACCCCAGACGGCCCGATTACAATCACCCCATTCGCACGCCCTACAAGGGCTCGCACGAGAGGATGCGCCGCGCCGATCCGATGTATGATCTGGTGCTGATCACGGATTGGAATTACCCGCGCGCCACCCCGGGCCGCGGGTCGTGCATTTTCATGCACCAATGGCGTCGCCCGGGCCATCCGACTGCGGGCTGCATCGCCCTGCGC
>JBCBWJ010000157.1:0-6746 GCA_039817165.1 Pseudomonadota bacterium
TGACGAGCTGGACCATTGCCCCAACGGTGCCAACGTCTGCGCCAAAACGGCCTGCGGCCTCAACATCCACATCGACCTCGAAATCGATCACGTTGAGGGGAAGCGTGTCTTCGATCTGGATCATGCCTTCGGTGGTATCAAACTGCGCGCGTGCCAGTTCTGTAAAGTCACGCAAGGCGGCTGGATCGTCGCTTGTCAGGCGCAGGTGCACGGGTTTGGCCGCCGCAGGACCTTGATCAACCGAGATGATCTGCGTGCGCAGACCCGGCAGCTGTTCGGCGGCCTTGCGGATTTCCTCGAGCGTGCGGTTACCATCAGCTGTGGAGGCGGTCACGGAGCGCGTGACCTCATAGCCCAGCAGCGGAATGGTGAACCAGGTCTCGGTCTGCTGGGGGCGGTCTTCCCACTTGACCAGCTCGAACTGCACCTGGCCGATCGTGTCGATGGGCGGATCGAGGCCACCCGTGTTGTTGTTCAGCCCGCCCTCACCCGCAAAGGCAAAGACAGAAGCGACGTTGGGATGGGCCAGCACCACCTTTTCGACCTGACGGACCAGATCATCCTTTTGGTCAATCGACAGGTTCCCACGGCCCAGCACGTAGGCCAGCGCGTTCTCGGGCTCGGACTCCACAAAGAACTCAACACCGCGATTGTTGTTGGAGAAATACATCGCCACGGAGCCCACGAAGACAAAGACAAAGCAGCAGGCCAGGATCGGCGCAATCGGGTTGGCGGCGATCAGGTTGATGAACCACCCAAAGGCGGTGCGTTGATGTCCGCCGCGCACCCGGCCCGGGCGCGTCGGCAAGAGTTTGGCCTTGAGCCAGGCAAATGCGAGACCGCACCGTTTGAAGACCGCCATGAGGGCCAACAAGGTCGCAACGGCCCCGCCCAGCGCCATCGCGCCAAGCACCACTGCGCCGAGGATCATCCCGAAGACCGCCACCAGCGTGGGGATCACCGAGCCCAGAATGTTGGTGCTGTCCATGGCGCCAAAGCTCTGCCCGGCCGCGCCCAGAACGACCGGCAAAAACGATCCCGCAGAACCAAGCGCCACAATGGCAAGCCCAAGCAGCGCCACGTGCCACAGCCAGAACAGGCGGGCGATTTGCTGGATGCGGGTGTTGAACCATTTCTCAAGCCGCCCTGTCACGCCGCCCATCACGGGCAAGTACACCAGCGCCACCAAAAGCGACGCCGAGAGCACGAAAATCAAGGTGAAGGGCAGCATTTTCATGAACTGCCCCGGCACACCCGGCCAGAAGAGCATGGGCAAAAAGGCACAGAGCGTTGTGGCTGTTGAGCTGACCACCGGCCAGAACATGCGCTTGGCAGCGCTCACATACGCCTGCATCGGGCCTTCGCCTTCGGCGATCTTCTTGTCGGCGTATTCCACCACGACGATGGCCCCGTCGACCAGCATCCCCACGGCCAGGATCAGCCCGAACATCACAATGTTGGAGATGGCCACGCCCATGATGGCAAGAAGCGCAAAACACAGCATGAACGACGTGGGAATGGCAAAGCCCACAAGAAGTGCCGGGCGGATGCCAAGAGCCGCGAGCGTGACGATCATCACAAGCGCGATGGCCGTGAGGACCGAGCCTTCGAGCTGGCGTACCATGCTGTCGATAACGCGGGATTGGTCGATCGACGTGTCCAACGTCACAGCCGCTTTGAGTTGCTGTGGCCAATTGGCCTCCGCCGCGCGGATGGTCTCTCGCACGAGCTGCGACGTGTCGATGATATTGAAGCCCTTGCGCTTGACCACTTGCAGCGCGATTGTTGGCTCACCGTCAAACCGCGCGGTCCCCGTGCGGTCCTCAAAGGTCAGGTTGATCCGGGCCAGATCGCCCAGCGTGACGACGCGGTCGCCGTTGGTCTTAATCGGCAAGGCATAGATATCGTTGGTGGTTTTGAACGAAGAGCGCATTTTGATCGAAAACGCACCGCCCGCGCTGTCCACCTCGCCCGAGGCCACGAGCAGGTTGTTGTTTTGCACGGTGGTGATCAACTCGGTCGCGGTTACATTGTAGGATTCAAGGCGCAACGGGTCGATCAGAACCTCGACCATTTCCTCGCGGTCACCCGCGATGCCGGCCTCGAGCACGGCATCCAGCGCTTCCAATTCATCCTGCAGGTCCCGGGCAAGACGGGCCATGGTGCGTTCGGGCACGTCGCCGGAAAGTGTGACGATGATCATCGGGAAGGTGCTGAAATTCAGCTCTTCGAGCGAATAATTCTCTGCCCCGTCTGGAAATTGCGCTTCGGCTTTGTCCATGGCATCGCGGACGTCGGCCATGACGGCGGTCTTGTCCCAGCCAAATTCAAACTCAAGCGCGACGCCGGCGTAGTTTTCCGCCGCCGTCCCCCACATCGTATCGAGACCATCCAGATCGGCCAGTTCGGTCTCCATGACCTTGACCAGCTGATCTTCGCTGTCTTCAGCAGAGATGCCCGGAAAGATCACAGACACGAAGAGCGCCGGGATCTCAATATCCGGCTCACCCTCTTTGGGCAGGTTTACGTAGGCGAGCGACCCCGCGAGGATCGACAGTACGATGAAGGCAATGACCATCCGCGCCCGGGACGCGGCCCAGTCGACGATTCCGGTCATTGGCCGACCTCCTGCAGATAGGGTTTGACCTTCACACCGGCTTTCACGAATTCCTGACCGACCACGATGACCTGAACCTGATCGGGCAGGCCTGACAGCCACATGCCCGTTGGCGTGTCACGCAAAAGCTCCACCGGGTGAAATTCAACGATGTTCTCCGCACTTACCGTGCGCACACCCAGTTCCCCATCGTCGTTGAGCGTCAGCGCAGATGGCGCCAACAGATGGCCACCTGTGCCCGCAGCCTGAATGGCGATCTCGGCGGTTTGACCATCGCGCAGGCTGAGATCTTCGTTGGGCACCTCGATTTCAACGCGGAAGGTGCGCGTCGTGGGATCTGCGGAGCGGGAGATGAACACGACCTCGCCCTCAACCGTTTCGCCCGAGGCCAATTCGCCAGTGGCCATCGCGCCCATGTCAACGAGCGAGACTTGGGTTTCCGGTACAAAGCCCACCAGCATGATCGGGTTGAGCTGGATCACCGTCGCGCAAAGGCTGCCATCCTGCAGAAGGCTGCCCAACTCGGCGCTGTCGCTTTCCAACAGCCCGGCAAAGGGCGCTGTGATCTGCAAACGCGAGATTTCCTTTTGCGCGCTGTCAACCAGGGCTTGCGCGCTTTGACGCCCTGCGCGTGCGGCCTCGATCCCCGCGGCCACGCTTTCCAAACCAGACTCCGCCGCCTTCAGACCGGCCTCGGCACTCACCACGGCAGCTTCGGCCCCGCGCACGGCGGCCTCTGTGGCAGCCACGCGCGTTGTGGAGGCAAATCCATTGTTGCTCAGCTTTTCGGCGGCATTGGCGTTGATCTTAGCTTCAGCGAGGCGTGATTGAGCCTCAGTGACACGGGCCCGTGCTTCGGTCACGCGGGCTTGGGCCTCAGGCACTTTGGCATCCGCTTCCGGCAGGCGGGCTTCGGATTCGGCCAGCATTGCCTGAGCCTCGGCCAGCAAGGATTGGCGCACACCGGGATCGAGCTCGCAAATCAGTTGTCCGGCTTCGACGAAAGACCCTTTGCGCAGCGGCTCCGACACCACTTGGCCAGATGTTTCCGCGCGAAGTTGAACCTCACGGTCAGCTTCTGTCTGGCCTCTGACCTCGACCGCGCGGTCGAGCACCCGAGCCACGGAATTCACGACGATCACTCCCACAAGATCCTTTGCGTCCTGCGCCTCGTCGAGGGCTGCGTCATCGGTGTCTGGCGCCTCGGTACCGGGTGCCGCCAGAAGCGCGGTCACCTCATTTCTTTGGAATACGAACGCATAAATCAACGCTATAACCAAAATGGCCGCGATAATCGGAAACAAGCGCATACGTGTACTCTCTGTTCAAATGGGACAGCCTGTAATCATCGGCATGCCCTCAGCGTGCGGGCGACAGCGACATGCGCTGAACTGTCCAGTTTAGATTACGCACTTCCATAGTGTTTTGCAAGGCCACGTCAGGCTTCGCGGCCTCTTGGCACTGCGCGGTCTAAGAGGTAAGAGGGTCCGCAAATCAAAGAGGGTCGAGCCTGTGAGCGACACTGACAGTTTCATTGAAGAAGTGACCGAAGAGGTCCGACGCGAGAAGCTATTCAAGATGGTTCGACGGTATGGCTGGATTGCCATTTTACTGGTGTTGCTGCTGGTGGGCGGTGCGACGTGGAACGAGGTGAACAAGGCCTCTGCCCGCGCTGAGGCGGAAAACTTTGGCGATGCGGTTCTGTCCGCTCTAAGCTCCGAAGAGCGCCCGGCCCGCGCCGAGGCCCTCGCGGGTTTGGACGCTCCGACACCCGGGGCGGATGCAATGCTCAAACTCTTGTCGGCCGCGGAGCTTGGCGCGGACAATCCCGCTGATGCCGCTGAAAAACTGCTGACGCTTTCTGACAGGACCGACATCCCACTGATTTACCGTCAGGTGGCCACATTGAAAGCGGTTATGATCCCCGATGCGGGTCTGGCGTCAGCGGACCGCCGGATACGGCTTGAAGATCTGGCCCTCGCAGGTGGCTTGATGCGTCTTCTCGCCCAAGAACAGATTGCCATGCTTGAGATCGAAGAGGGCAACCGGGAAGCAGCAATTTCACGCCTGCAAGAGGTTTATGTGGACGCAGAAGCGTCCCAGGGCTTGCGCGAACGCGTGAGTGGCGTGATTGTGGCGCTAGGTGGTGACCTGCCGGAGTAGACCCGTAAAGGGCACCGTTGAGCAGGATTTTGAGGAGCAAAGACCGTGAAAGCATATGCACTTATTCTGGGGGTGACGGGCGTTTTGCTGGCGTCGGCCTGTGAAAAGAAAGAGGTGGTGCTGACCGGCGAACGCGAAGGCGTACGGTCTATTCTGGATGACACGGGCGAGGATGCGCTTGCGTCCACCCAAGCGCCTGAAGCGGCCCCGCCGTTGAACCTGCCCGCGACGCGGGCCAATACGTCCTGGACCCAATCCATCGCAACCCCGCGCACGCGCACGGCCCATCCTGCATTGGGCTCGGCCCCGCAACTGATCTGGTCTGTGGATATTGGCGAGGGCGACGGGCGGCGCAACCGCATCACCGCAGATCCCATCGTGTCGGGCGGGCGCATTTTCACGCTCGACGCTGCCGCGCAAGTGACAGCCGTCTCAACCAGTGGTGCCGTGGTCTGGACCAAGGACCTGACGCCCTCTGGCGACAACAGCGGCGACGGCAGCGGCGGTGGCATGGCCTATGACAGTGGCAAACTTTACGTGTCCTCGGGCTTTGGCCTTTTGACAGCGCTTGACGCCAATACCGGTCAAGAGCTGTGGCAGCAGAACCTGCGCACCACCGGCACAGGCAGCCCGACGATTTTCGGCGACTTGGTCTATCTGGTGTCTGGCGATGAGGTCGGTTGGGCCATCGACGCGGCCAATGGCCGGATCCGGTGGCAAATCGCCGGTACGCCCAATGCCAACAACGTTCTCGGCGCGCCGGCCCCCGCGGTGTCGGACAAATACGTGGTCTTCGCATTCGGGTCGGGCGAAGTGCAAGGCGCCTTCCGCAAAGGTGGATTGCGCCGGTGGGATGCTCAGGTGCGCGGAAGCCGGGCCGGGTTCTCCTCGGGCAGCGTGAGCGACATCACCTCGGATCCCGTCATCGACGGCAGGCGCGTTTATGTCGGCAGCCATTCGGGCCGCACCGTCGCGCTTGATCTGGAAAACGGCGAACGGCTTTGGACCGCGCCAGATGGGCCGTTGAACCCCGTTTGGCCCGCGGGCGATTCCATCTTCATGATTTCGGACCGCAACGAGCTTTTGCGTCTGTCGGCCAACACCGGGGCGCGTCTTTGGGGCAAGGCCTTGCCACTTTTCACCAATTCCAAGCCGCGCCGCCAAAACGAGATTTATGCCCATCACGGGCCGATCATCGCGGGCGGGCGCTTGATCGTGGTGTCCAATGACGGGCAGATGCGGACATACAACCCGCAGAACGGCCAGCTTCTCAGTGAGCTGCCAATGCCGGGCGGGGCGACCACCAATCCGGTCGTGGCGGGCAACACGCTTTATATCGTGTCGACCAAAGGCCAGTTGATGGCTTTCCGCTGAGCCCAATCTGCGCTAAGGCCGCGCCTTACGCTTTGCGGAGACTGTTATGAGCTTTTCCCTCGCCATCGTGGGCCGGCCCAATGTGGGCAAGTCCACGCTGTTCAATCGCCTTGTGGGCAAACGGCTGGCCCTGGTCGACGACCAACCCGGGGTGACGCGTGACCTGCGCGACGGCGAGGCGCGGCTTGCGGATCTGCGCTTTACGGTGATTGACACGGCGGGTCTGGAAGAGGTGACCGATCAATCGCTCGAGGGTCGGATGCGGCGGCTCACGGAGCGGGCGGTGGACATGGCGGATATCTGCCTTTTCATGGTGGATGCGCGGGTGGGGATCACGCCCTCTGACCAGATGTTTGCCGAGATCCTGCGCAAACGCGCCGACCACGTGATCGTGGCTGCCAACAAATCCGAAGGCTCCGCCGCAGACGCCGGTGTGATCGAGGCCTATTCGCTTGGCTTGGGCGAACCTGTGCGCCTGTCCGCAGAGCACGGCGAGGGGATGAACGAGCTCTACAGCCTGTTGATGCCGCTGGCGGATGCGTTCAAGGACCGGGCGGAGGCCGAGGCCCCGCAGACGGATGTGGTGCTCGAG
>JBCBWJ010000158.1:0-6720 GCA_039817165.1 Pseudomonadota bacterium
TTTTTTGCGTAAACTCATCGCGACATTTGTATTTGCCGCGAACCACCCAACGTAGCTTTTGAGCCAAAGCGTGGTGCCCAGGAGAGGACTCGAACCTCCACGTCCATACGGACACTAGCACCTGAAGCTAGCGCGTCTACCAATTCCGCCACCTGGGCCGGTGTCGTGAAAAAGGCATTTATCCCCGGCCCTCGGGGCTGTCAACGCGGAACTGCGTGCGCTTGGTCCCTGATACACCTGCGCTTGTCCAGACGCCTGTGTCCACTACGTACCACTGGATCAAATCTTGAACTGGACATCCTCATCATGGCGCAGATTGCAACCCTCTTTGGCGGCTCGGGCTTTGTCGGCACATACATCGCGCGCCGCTTGGCCGCCCGCGGATGGGAGGTGCGTATCGCCTCTCGCACGCCGCAGGGCTCGCCTGTCACCGGGCAGGCAGGGATCACGCCCGTGACCTGCAATATCAATGACGACGCCAGCGTGCGCGCCGCGATGGAGGGGGCCACCGCCGTGGTCAATTGCGTCGGCACCTTCGACAAGGCGGGCGACAACGGCTTTCAGGCCATCCAAAACCTCGGCGCCGCCCGCATCGGGCGCATCGCGGCGGATCTCTCTATCACTCGGCTTGTGCATCTGTCGGCCATCGGTGCCGATCCCCAATCCGCCACGCGTTACGGCCAAAGCAAAGGTCAGGGCGAAGCGGCCATCCTGTCGTCCTTCCCCGAGGCGGTGATCCTGCGCCCGTCGGTCATCTTCGGCCCCGAGGATCAGTTCTTCAACCGGTTCGCTGGCATGACCCGGTTCAACCCTGTGCTGCCCGTCGTCGGCGCAGGCACCCGGTTCCAATGCGTCTATGTCGACAACGTGGCGGAGGCCGCACAAAAGGCCGCGCTGGGTGAGGCGGCACCGGGCCTCTACGAGATCGGCGGCCCCGAGGTGAAAACATTCAAAGAACTGATGCGCGTGATGCTGGATGTCCTGGGCCGCAAGCGCCTCATCGTGAACATCCCCTTCCCCATCGCGCATCTGATGGGCGTCGGCATGGAACTGGGCCAGACCCTCACCGGTGGGCTGCTGCCGGCACAGATCACTGTCGATCAGGTCAAAAGCCTGAAATCCGACAATGTGGTCGCCCCCGGTGCGCAAACGCTCCAAACCCTCGGCGTCACGCCCACCCCGATGATGGATATCCTGCCCAGCTACCTGCGCTAGGTGTAGGCGATGAAAAGCAACACAAGCCCCAGAACCACCCGGTAGATCACATAGGGTGTGAAGCTTACCGACCGCAGCAACCGCATCATCAGACCCAAGGCCAAAAGGGCGGCCACAAACGCAATCACCGCGGCAATCGCCCCTTCGATCAGCACCTGCCGGTCCGCCTTGTAAAACGCCTCACCGGCCACGAGCGCGCCACTGGCGATGATCGTGGGCACCGACATGAGCATCGACAGCTTTGCCGCATCATGGCGACTATAGCCCAGAAACCGCGCACCCGTGATGGTGATGCCCGACCGCGACGTGCCGGGGATGAGCGCGATCGCCTGCCAAACGCCCACCACCATCGCATCCGTCAGCCCGAAATCCCCTTGGGTCTTGCGCGTCTCACCGAACTGATCCGCCCAATAGAGCACGACCCCGAAGATCAGCATCGCCCAACCGATCACGGCAATGGACCGCAAATCCTGATAAAGCCCCGTCACCTTGAGCAGCACCCCAAGGGCGATCACCGGGATCGACGTGATCAGCAACAACAGTGCGAGCTTCGCCCCTTCGGTATCCGCGCGCCCGATCAAAAGCCTCGGCACCCCGCCAAAGGCCTTTTTCATGTCGCTCCAGAAATACAGCACCACGGCGGCCAGCGATCCCACATGCACCGCGACATCCATGGCATAGCCCTTGTCCTCCAGCCCTGTGAGCTTGGGCAAAAGGATCAGATGCCCCGACGATGAGATCGGCAGAAATTCAGTCAGCCCTTGGATCACCGCGATGATGATGATGTGCAAAAGGGGCATGCTTGGGCCTGTATCCGGTCTGCGCATCCGGTCTGCGCGGGGGTTTGAGCCACGCTATACCCGAATGCCGGGACGGGGAAAGATGGCTTTTCCCGTCCGCCCGTGATTATCCTTGAGGCGACATCCAAAGGCCACGCCCCATGCCAGATCCTGACGCATCCCAAACCATCACCGGTCACTGCCTCTGCGGCGCGGTCACGGTGCGCGCGCGGGTCCAAGGGCCGATCCTGCGCGCCTGCCACTGCGATATGTGCCGCGCGCACACCTCTGCGATGTTCATGTCCATCGAAACCCTGCCCGGCTCGGTTGAGGTCTCGGGCCCCGCCACGTCCTATCGCTCGTCTGACTGGGCCGAACGCGGCTTTTGCTCGGTCTGCGGCTCCACGCTCTGGTATGGCACCGTGGCCGATGGCGAACGCCACCTCTCTGCGGGCCTCTTTCAAAACGCCGCTGGCGTGCCCCTCGCGATGGAATTTTACGCCGACAACACGCCCGACGGCTACGCGCTCTCTGGCACCCATCCCAAACTGACCAAAGACGAAACCATCCGGCTTTTCACGCAAGACGACTGACCCGTTTGCATTTTGCGGCCACGCCATCTTGGCCCATACTCGGGCTGGAACTTGGGGAGAATCACAATGACAAAACGAAACTGGCTTGCCGCCCTTGCCGTGGCCACAACATTCGCGGCACCCGTCAGCGCCGGACAATGCGGATACGATCTGTGCTGGGGCGCGGTCGCCTTCAACGCCAACACCGGCGCATACGGTTATGCCTACAGCTACTTTTCCGAAGGTCAGGCCGCCAATGCCGCGCAAGAGGGATGTGGCTACAACTGCCCAGAGGTGAAAACCTTCTACAACCAATGTGGCGCGGCGGCGATTGGCGCGAATGGAGGGTTTGGCTGGGGCTTTGGGGCATCCCGCGCAGCAGCAGAAAACGTCGCCATGTCCTATTGCAACAACTACGACAGCGGCTGTCAGCCTCTCGTCTGGTCCTGCTCGCCGTAAGCTGAAAAAGACAGCGCGCCTTGGCCTCTCGCCCTCTTGCCAGACGCCGCACAGGGGGCTAGCCAAGATGCATGGCCAAGACACCAGCAGCCAAAAAGAAACCGGCGCGCCGCACATCCAGACGCAAGGGGCGCGTGCGTCCTGTGCGCTGGGTCATGGCCTGGACGATGCGGATCACCCTTCTCGTCGTTGTCGTGGCCATCCTCGTGATCGCCGCGCATTCTGTCATCACGCCGCCCAAGACCTACTACATGCGCCAAGAGGCCAAGCGCCTTGGTGAAATTGACTACGTCTGGGTCCCCTACGAAGAGATCGCCCCCGTCATGGCCCGCGCCGTTGTCGCCGCCGAAGATGCTAATTTCTGCAACCATTGGGGTTTTGACATGGCCGCGATCCGCAACGCGATCGAGGCCGGCGGCAATCGCGGCGCTTCCACCATCAGCCAGCAAACGGTCAAGAACGTCTATCTCTGGCACGGGCGCAGCTGGGCCCGCAAAGCGCTCGAGGCGCTGATCACCCCGCTGGTCGAAGTGATCTGGTCCAAACAACGCATCGTCGAGGTCTACATGAACATCGCCGAATTTGACGAAGGCGTCTTCGGGGTGGAGGCCGCAGCCCATCACTATTTCGGCGTCGGCCCCGAGGATCTGACCCCGCAACAGGCCGCGCAATTGGCCGCCGTCCTGCCCAACCCCAAAGATCGCTCCGCCTCGCGCCCCTCCTCCTTCACCAAAAAACGCGCCGCCTCCATCCGTGACGGGGCGGCCACGATCCGCCGTGATGGGCGCTCAGAGTGTTTCGAGGATTGAACCCGCGCGCCAATCAAGGCATTCAAAGTAAGGATATTACCCGTGAAAGCTGCCGCAGATGGCTAAATTGTATCATGTTCCCCTCTCGCCGTTTTGCCGCAAGGTGCGGCTCGTGCTGGCTGAAAAGCGCATAGAGGTCGAACTGATCGAAGAACGCTACTGGGAAGCACAGCCTGATTTCCTCCGCCGCAACCCGGCCGGAAAGGTGCCGGTCCTGCGGTTCGAGGACCGCGTGATGTCCGAAAGCACGCCCATCTGCGAATACATCGAAGAACGCTTTCCCGAACCGCCCCTCATGCCCAAAAGTGCCGATGCCCGCTTTGAGGTGCGCCGCCTCGTGGCCTGGTTCGACGATAAATTCCACGCCGAAGTGACCTCCAAACTGCTCTACGAACGCGTCAACAAAAAGGTCATGAAACAGGGCTTCCCCGACAGCGGCAACGTCAAGGCGGGCGCGAAAGCCATCAAGTTTCACCTCGATTACATGGCCTGGCTGCTGGACCGCCGCCGCTGGTTGGCCGGTGACGCCATGAGCATGGCCGATTTCGCCGCCGCCGCGCATCTCAGCGCGCTGGACTACATCAGCGATGTGGATTGGCACCGCTCCGAGGTGGTGAAAGACTGGTACGCCAAGATCAAATCGCGCCCGGCCTTCCGCGCCATCCTCGCCGATCAGGTCTCCGGCTTCCCGCCGCCTGCGCATTATGCCGATCTCGACTTCTGAGCTCAAAACCAAGCTGACGCAGCGCGCCTTTGACGACGGCTTTGACCTCGCCCGCATCTGCCGCCCCTGGGACGTGCCGCAGGTGCCCGCGCGCCTGCATGCATTCCTCGAAAACGGCTATCACGGTCAAATGTCCTGGCTCGCCGACCGCACCCACTGGCGCTCCGACCCTGCAGCACTCTGGCCTGACGCGCGCTCGGTCATCATGCTGGGCGAAAGCTACACACCCGACGGCGATCCGCTCGACACCCTGACCGACCCTGAGGTCGCCACGATCTCTGTCTATGCCCGGCACAAAGACTACCACGATCTGGTCAAAAAACGCCTCAAACGCCTCGCCCGCTGGCTGATCGAAGAGGCCGGTGGCGAGGTGAAAGTATTCGTCGACACCGCCCCCGTCCCTGAAAAGCCGCTGGGTCAGGCTGCGGGCCTCGGCTGGCAGGGCAAGCACACCAATCTGGTCAGCCGCGATCTAGGCAATTGGTTCTTCATCGGCTCGGTGTTCACAACGCTGGAATTAGACACTGATCCACCTGAAATCGACCATTGTGGCAATTGCCGCGCCTGCCTCGATATCTGCCCCACCGATGCCTTTCCCGCGCCCTATCAGCTCGACGCGCGGCGCTGCATTTCCTACCTCACCATCGAACACAAAGGCCCCGTTGACGAGGATCTGCGCCCCAAACTGGGCAACCGTATCTATGGCTGTGACGACTGCCTCGCCGCCTGCCCTTGGAACAAATTCGCCGTCGCCGCCCGTGAGACCCGCTATCACGCCCGCGACGATCTAAAATCCCCCGCCTTGGCCGACCTCGCAACGCTCGACGATGCCGCCTTCCGCGCGAAATTTTCCGGCAGCCCGATCAAGCGTATCGGCCGCGACCGCTTCGTGCGCAATGTGCTCTATGCGATAGGCAATTCCGGGGCGCAAACCCTCGTCCCCGTCGCCCAAAATCTGACCCAGGACCCCGACCCGACCGTCGCGGACGCCGCACGCTGGGCCGTGGCGCGTCTAGAGGCCTCGAATTTGTCTGGACCCGCGCAAATTTCCCGCTAAACCGCTCTGAAAGACGTGTGAAAGGGTCGGCCATGGCGCTGCTTTTGGGGGTCGACACGGGCGGAACCTACACCGACGCCGTGATCATCGAAGACGAAAAAACCGTGATCGCCAGTGCCAAGGCGCTGACCACCCGCGAAGACCTCGCCATCGGCATCGGCGGCGCGATTGAGGCGGTGCTGACCCAAAGCGGGGTCGCGACCTCAAGCATCGGCATGGCGTCGCTCTCCACCACGCTGGCCACCAACGCGCTGGTCGAAGGGCAAGGCGAACGCGTGGGCCTCGTCTATATCGGCTTTCGCAAGCAAGACCTCACCACCCATGGGCTGAGCGAAGCGCTGGGCAGCGACCCCGCGATTGTCATCTCAGGCGGGCACAACCACGCGGGGTCTCAGGCCAATCCGCTGGACGAAGACGCGCTTTTGGCATGGTTAGACACTGATCTGGGCGTCTCAGGCTTTGCCGTCGCCTCGCAATTTGCCACGCGCAATCCCGCCCACGAACTGGCCGCCGCTGATCTCATTCGCGAGAAAACAGCGCGGCCTGTCTCCCTGTCGCATCACCTCTCGGCCAAGCTCAACGGCCCCAAACGCGCGCTCACGGCCGTGCTCAACGCGCGCCTCATCGGCATGATCGCCCGCCTCATCAACCGCGCCGAAGGCAAGCTGCGAGAGCTGGGCATCGACGCGCCGCTGATGGTCGTGCGCGGCGATGGCGCGCTCATTTCTGCCGATCAGGCCCGCGAACGCCCCATTGAAACCATCCTCAGCGGCCCTGCCGCCAGCATCGTCGGCGCCCGCTGGATGACAGGGGCCGATCACGCTTTGGTCTCCGATATCGGCGGCACCACGACCGATGTGGCGCTGTTGCAGGGCGGCAAGCCCAAGATTGACCCCGCAGGCGCCCGCGTCGGCCCGTGGCGCACGATGGTCGAGGCTGTCGCGATGCGCACCACCGGCCTTGGCGGCGACAGTGAGGTCCACGTGATCGACGAAGGGCTGACCGGCGGCGTCACCCTCGGCCCGCGCCGCGTCATTCCGGTGAGCCTGATGGCGGCGGAAGCGCCAGAGATCGTCCACGCCCATCTGGATGACCAACTGCGCAG
>JBCBWJ010000159.1:0-6712 GCA_039817165.1 Pseudomonadota bacterium
GCGATGATGCGGTCGGCCAGAACGATGGCCTCGTCCACGTCATTGGTGATCAGCACGCAGGTTTTCTTGTCGGCTTCCCATATCGCCTCGATCTCATCGGCGAGGTTGGCGCGGGTGAGCGCGTCGAGCGCCGAGAGCGGCTCATCCAAGAGCAGCACTTCGGGGTTCATGGCGAGCGCGCGGGCCACATTGACGCGTTGGCGCATGCCGCCAGACAGCTCTGCTGGGCGACGGGTGGCGGCGTGGCTGAGGCCCACCATGGTCACGTAATGGGCGACCTTTTCGGCGCGCTCTGCCCGGGAGAGTTTGGGATAGACCGTGTCCACGGCCAGCCCCACATTGCCGTTCACCGTCAGCCACGGCATCAGCGAATAAGACTGAAAGATCACGCCGCGTTCGGGGCCGGGGCCGGTGATGGGCGCGCCTTTGAACCTGGCGGTGCCTTTGGTGGGCGTATCAAGCCCTGCCAGCATGTTGATCAGCGTGGTCTTGCCGGTGCCGGAGAAGCCGAGGAGCACGAGAAATTCGCCTTCTTCGACCTCAAGGTCGATGTTTTTGAGGACATCCGAGCGGGTGGCCCCGTCGCCGAAGCTTTTGGACAGGCTGTTGAGTTCGAGGATGGCCATGTCAGATCACCGGTTGTTCGTGAAGGTGAAGAGGGACTGGATCGCGTACATCAGCCGGTCGAGCAGGAAGCCGATGATGCCGATGGTGAAGACCGCGACCATGATTTTGGCGAGCGATTGGCTGGAGCCGTTCTGGAATTCGTCCCAGACGAATTTGCCCAGACCGGGGTTCTGCGCCAGCATTTCAGCCGCGATCAGGACCATCCAGCCCACCCCGAGCGACAGGCGCAGACCGGTGAAGATGAGCGGCAGCGCCGAGGGCAGAACCAGTTTCGTCACCTTGGTGTAGGTGTTCATCTTGAGCACCTTGGAGACGTTGATCAGATCCTTGTCGATGCTGGCCACGCCGAGGGCGGTGTTGATCAGTGTGGGCCAGAGCGAGCAGAGTGTCACGGTGATGGCGGAGTTGAGGAAGGATTTGGCAAACCAGCCGTCGCCATCGGTGGCGTAAGTGGCGGAGACCACCATTGTGACGATGGGCAGCCATGCCAGCGGCGAGACCGGTTTGAAGATCTGGATGATCGGGTTGAGGGCGGCGTTGGCGTAAGGAGAAAGGCCCGCAGCGATGCCCAAGGGCACGGCCACCACGGTGGCGATCAGAAAGCCGAAGAAGACGGTTTTGATCGAGGTCCAGATTTGATCGTAATAGCTGGGTGCGCCGGTATAGGCGATGTCACGCACGCGGTCGGCTTGACCGGCGTCGATGAGCTTTTGATTGCGTTGGTCGAGGCGCTCGTAGAACTGGGCCTCTTTGGCGGCTTTGGCTTGGGCGTCTGCGTGAAGGTTGACCGCCTGTTCCCAGACCTGGCCCGGTCCGGGGATGGCGCCGAGCGAGGTTTGCACCTGCGGCGCGAGCGTGCCCCACATCATCAGGAAGGCCGCAATGGCCAAAAGCGGCACACCCAGAAGGCGCCAGATTTCGGTCATCTGCGCTTTGGGATTGTCGCCTGCGGCGGCGCGCAAAACCGGGGATATCCAGCTGAGCCCCAAGACCTGGAACCATTTGTCGGCGGCATTGATGCGGGTGAAGAGCCGTTCGCGGCGCGCTTCTTTGGCCGCGTCGTCTGTCATGCTGTCGGGGTCGATGGCGGTCATGGCGGGAACTTTCCTGCGGAGTGAGGTGGGGTGGAACCCCACCCTACGGATCGAGCGTAGGGTGGGGGCGATTGGGTTAGCCTTGGACTTCGTTGCCGACGACTTTCTGCGTGGCCTTCAGCCCGATGGGCAGGCTTTCGAGATAGGCGTTGGGCTGACTTCCGTCGTAGGGGATGCCGTCGATGATGTCCTCGGCCGGGGTGGGCGCTTTGAAGCCGTCGCTGTCCCAGGGGAAATCCGCCTCGTTGGCCATGCCTTCGTCGACCAGCAGGCGCGCGGCCTCAAGGTAGATGTCAGGGCGGTAGACGGATTTGGCGACGTCCATGTACCATTCATCGGATTTGGCATCCGCGATCTGGCCCCAGCGGCGCATCTGCGTGAGGTACCAGATGGCATCCGAGTAGAAGGGATAGGTGGCGTTGTAGCGGAAGAAGACGTTGAAATCGGGGATGTCGCGCTTGTCGCCTTTTTCAAACTCGAAGAACCCGGTCATGGAGTTGGCGATCACGTCATAATCCGCGCCCACATATTCCGGGCGGCTGAGGATTTCGACCGCCTCGGGGCGGTTGGCGTTTTCGTTTTCATCCAGCCAGATGGCCGCGCGGATGAGGGCCTTGACCACGGCTTTGGTGGTGTTGGGGTTTTCCTCGGCAAACTCCTTGGTGATGCCAAAGACCTTTTCGGGGTTGTTTTTCCACAGCTGGTAGTCGGTGATCACCGGCACGCCGATGCCTTTGAAGACAGCCTGTTGGTTCCAGGGTTCGCCCACGCAGTAGCCGTGAATTGTGCCGGCCTCTAGGGTCGCGGGCATTTGCGGGGGCGGGGTCACGGACAGGAACACATCCGCGCCGATCTGGCCGGAGATGTTTTCAGGCGAATAGTAGCCCGGCTCCAGACCACCGGCGGCCAGCCAGTAGCGCAGTTCGTAATTGTGCGTGGACACCGGGAAGACCATGCCCATGTTGAAGGGCTCACCGCGGGATTGGAAATCCTCGACCACGGGTTTGAGGGCCTCGGCAGAGATCGGATGCTGCGGGCGGCCGTCGTCCATCACCGGGATATGGGGCTTCATCTGTTCCCAGATGTCATTGGAGACGGTGATGCCGTTGCCGTTGAGATCCATGGAAAAGGGCGTGATGATATGTGCCTCGGTGCCAAAGCCGATCGTGGCCGCGAGCGGCTGACCGGCGAGCATGTGCGCGCCATCGAGCGTGCCGTCGATCACCCCGTCGAGCAGCACCTTCCAGTTGGCCTGTGCCTCGAGCGTGACAAAGAGGCCTTCGTCGAGGAAGTAGCCGTTTTCATAGGCCACCGCGAGGGGCGCCATATCGGTGAGTTTGATGAAGCCAAAGGTCAGTTCGTCCTTTTCCAGCTCCAGGATTTCGGCGTGGGCGGCCGTGCTCATCAGAGCGGCGGCGACGCCTGCCAGAAGTGTCCTTGCGATCATGCTGTTTCCTTTCGGTGCGGGGCCCGGGTTTGCGAGGGCGCCACGAAAAAAGCCGCGTTCAACGCGTGCGTGATTGGCACTTGTCGAAAGCGGCGTCGCTTTGGGGAAGCCCGATCATTCGGGTGGAGAATCGATGTGAGCATCGTTGCTCGTGATGTTAACGTGCTCTGCATTTGCCAAGAAAAGAAAGGGTTTCCTGAGTGGTTGCGCTATCGACGGGGGGCGGCGCGCGTCCTTGCCTATTATTTGCGCATCATGCGGGGGTTGGTTCAAAAATGCGCCCGTCGAAGAATGCGTCACGGGGCAGGATCAAGCGGCCCCCGACAGAGCCCACGGCGAGGGGTTCGGCCACAGAGCCCTCGACCTTGGCTGAGGCTGAGGGCAGATCATGGGCCACGTGACCCAAGGCGGCGCGGTAGACATCAGAGCGAAACGTGGCTTGCGCAGACATCGCGGCGGCGTCCCGGTCGAGCCCCATGCGGGTGGCCAGCTGGCGCCCGATCCATTCGGCCTGACTGCGCCAGGGAAAGCCGGCCGCTCCGGTGAAGAAATCCACGAAACCGGGGGCGTCTCGCACGTCGCCGCGGGCGGTGATGGTGAACCGGCCCAGCAGGGCGCGTTCGACAATTTCGGGCGCGAGGTTCAGATAGGGCGCGCGGCTGAGAAGTTCTGTGGCCAGGCCCAGAGAGCTGGGTTCCGACAGCCAACGCGCGGCACGCCAGAGCGCCCGGATGAGGCTGTGGGCGCGGGCGGTGTTCTCTTCGGCCCAACCGGCGCGGATGGCGAGCACTTTTTCCGGCGCAAAGGCCCAGATCGCCGAGCAGGGCAGCAAGAGATCGGCCACACCGGCCTCCACCGATGACGAGCCCCAGGGCTCTCCCACGCAGAAGGCGTCGATCTCTCCGGCTTTGAGCGCGTCGGGCATCATCGGCGGCGGCACGGTTTGGACGGAGATGTTTTGCGGGGCCTGCAGGCCGAGGGCGGTGAGCCAGTAATAGACCAGTTCGGCATGCATCGAGAACGGGAAGGGCACCCCGATGCGCAGCGTGTCGGTGATGGCCCCGATGAGCGCCTGACCGGCGTCGCGGGCACTGTCGAAGGCGAAATCATGTCCCATTGCGCGCATCCGCTCGCCGATATCGCGGCTGACGCCGATCACGTTGCCATTGATCGACAAAACCGAGAGCGCCTCCAGGGGCGTGCTGACACCGCCGAGGCCAAGCGCGCCGGCCACGGGCACGGGGGCCAGCATATGAGCGGCATCCAGATGGCCCACGCAGAGCCTGTCGCGCAAGGTCGACCAGGAGGGCGAGGGCGAGAGCGTCAGGTGCAGGCCTTCTTCTTCGGCAAAGCCCATCTCTGAGGCGGCAATGAGAGGGGCGGCGTCCACCAGAGGGATGAAGCCGATCTGAAGCTCTTGGCCTTTCACGACAAAAGCCCCGCGCTTTCGACCAGGGCTTCGGCCACGTCTGCCAGGCGTTTGCCCTGATTCATCGCCGCTTTGCGCAAGAGCGCGTAGGCTTGATCTTCGTCGATGCCTTTGGCCTTCATGATCAGGCCTTTGGCGCGGTCGATCACCTTGCGCTCTTCGAGGGCGCGTTTGGTTTCGGCCAGTTCGGTGCGCATGCGTTGAAAGAGATTGAAGCGGGCAATCGCGGCATCGAGCACCGGTTTGACGCGGTCCGGCCTCAGCCCGTCCACCACGTAGGCCGACACGCCCGCCTCAATCGCAGCAGAGGTCAGCGCGTCATCCGAGCTGTCGACAAAGACGGCCACGGCGCGGTCCATGGGTTGCGAGGCAATGGCCATTTCTTCGAGCATGTCGCGCGAGGGGTTGGCCATGTCGATGAGGACAATGTCGGGGTTCATCGCGGTGATCTGGCGTTTGAGGCTTGAGGCCTCGGTGATCACCTGGATGCGGGCGAACCCTGCATCGGCGAGGCTTTCGACGATCAGGTCGGCTTTGTCCCGGTCGGGTTCGACGAGGATTATGGCGAGGTCTTGGGTCACAGGGGCTTTACGGAACGAGTGGGCGGGCAAGTAAAGTGCGGAACCGGCCCGGTGGGACATGTTGGCGGGACGCTGGCCGCGTTTGCCTGAAATTTAGGCAAGCTGGCTCGCCAGATCTGGGCACGCCGTGCGTGAGGCGCGGGCGGGATTTAGGTATTTTTAAAAAGAAAGAAGCCGGGGTGGGGTGCATTCCTAGTAAACGTCGCGCTGATAGCGATGTTGGGAGGCGAGCGTGTCGAGATAGGTTTGGGCGGCGGCCGTGTCGGCGTCCAGACCTTGGGCGATGATGCGCAGGAGGGCGGCTTCGACGTCACTGGCCATGCGGGTGGCATCGCCGCAAATGTAGATCGCAGCCCCCTCTTGGAGCCAGGCGAAGACCTCTGCTGCGTTTTGTTCGAGCAGGGTTTGGACGTAGATTTTTTCTGTCCCGTCGCGGGACCAGGCAAGCGAGAGGTTGGTGAGGAGGCCGCCCGCGTGCCAGGCGTCGATCTGGTCGCGGTAGAGGTAATCGAGTGCGGCGTGCTGATCGCCGAAAAAGAGCCAGTTTTTGCCGGTGGCGCCGCGGGCCTCGCGCTCTTCGAGGAAGGCACGGAAAGGCGCGATGCCGGTGCCGGGGCCGATCATGATGAGCGGTTTGGTGTCATCTGCGGGAGGGTGGAAATGCGCGGATTTCTGCACGTAGACGCCAAGCATGCCGCCTGCGGGCAGGCGCGCGCCCAGATGGGTGGAGGCGACGCCTTTGCGGGTGCGGTCCGCGAGGTCGTAGAGTACCTCGCCCACGGTCAGATGTACCTCGCCGGGATGGGCTTTGGGGCTCGATGAGATGGAATAAAGCCGCGGTTGCAGCGGGCGCAGGGCGGCGGCGAGAATGTGCGCCTCGACCGGGCCTTTGGTCGCAAGCAGGTCGAGGATTTGGGCGTCTTCAAAGGGGCGATCCATCTCGAGCACCTCCAGCGTGGTGGGGGTCACTGTGGCGATGTCGAGCTTGGTGGACAGGGCGGCTTGCAGGCGCGCGGGCCCGGATTTGAGCGTGACCGTTTCGCGGCCGGTGAGACCTGTCGCGGTCAAGATCGCCTGCACGTCGTCAGGGCAGTTGGTGGGCCAGACCCCAAGCGCGTCCCCTGCGGCGTAGTCGAGATCGGCCCCGCCCCCGGCCAGCGAAAGCTCTATGTGGTTGACGCATTTGGCCGAGTTTGGATCGCTGAGGCGGTCGCAGCTGAGAAGCGAGGCCATGAAGGGGTGATTTTTGTCAAAGGCGGGTGCGGTCTCTGATTGGGGCGCGGGTGCAGCGGGGGTGGCGGCGGCTGTGACGAAGGGCTCGGAGGCGAAAACGGCGGTTTTCCAGGCGGCGAACTCATCGTCGTAGTCGAGATCGCATTTCACCAGATCGGCCACGCGGGTGGCCCCGAGCGCATCGAGGCGTGCGTCAATGTTGGCGGCGCATTGGTTGAAATCGGCGTAGCTTGTGTCGCCCAGCCCGCAGACGGAAAAGTTGAGCGTGGCAGGCAGGGGCGGGCAGTCTTCGGCCATCAGC
>JBCBWJ010000015.1:0-15539 GCA_039817165.1 Pseudomonadota bacterium
TTGATTGTACCGCCATCCCGTCCTAAACCCGGCCCATCAGGACCCCGGAGGGCGCGATGCTGATCTTTGCTGGCCTTGGAAATCCCGGCCCGAAATACGCCGCCAATCGGCACAATATCGGCTACATGGCGCTCGACCGGATCGCCGCCGATCACGGCTTTGCGCCCTGGCGGTCCAAGTTCCAATCCTCCGTCACCGAAGGGCGTCTGGGCACGCAAAAAGTGCTGCTGATCAAGCCCGAGACCTTCATGAACCTCTCCGGGCAGGCGGTGGGCGAGGCCATGCGCTTTTACAAACTCAGCCCCCAGGACGTCATTGTCTTTCATGATGAGCTCGACCTCGCCCCCGGCAAATGCCGCGTCAAAGAGGGCGGCGGGCATGCCGGGCACAACGGCCTGCGCTCGCTCCACCAACACATCTCGGAGGCCTACACCCGCGTGCGCCTCGGCATCGGCCACCCCGGCCACAAGGACCGCGTGAGCGGCTACGTGCTGGCTGACTTTGCCAAATCCGAACAGGATTGGCTCGACGATCTGATGCGCGGGATCTCGGATGGCGCGCCAGAGCTCGCCGCAGGCCGCAAGGACAAGTTCCTCAACGCGGTCTCGCTGCGCACCGCCCCGCCCCGCTCCTCGACCTCCCCCCCCAAGGCGAGGCCGTCCGCCAGGACGGAAGAGCCGCCCCGGGACACAGCCGATCCGTCCCCCCTGCAAAAGCTCATCAACAAGTTCCGCTAAGCTTGCCCGACACCGACGGCTGTAGTTAGATAAGCCACACCCCAACACCAGGAGCCCGCCGATGTCCTTCATTGCCATGAACCGTTTCCGCGTCAGCGTCGACGGGGCCGCAGAGTTCGAAGACATGTGGCGCTCTCGCGAAAGCCGCCTCAAGGAGGTGCCGGGGTTCGAGGAATTTCGCCTGCTCAAAGGCGCCGAAGAAGACGGCATTCGCATCTATTCCAGTCACGTGATCTGGACCAGCAAGGCCGATTTCGAAAACTGGACCAAGTCAGAGCATTTTCGCGACGCCCACAAGAATGTCGGCCAATCCAAGGCCCGCAGCGCGATCATGGGCCCGCCCAAATTCGAAGGCTTCGAAACCGTTTTGCACGAAAGCTGACCCACCATGCATATGGACCCCTCCATCAATGTCCTCGGCGCCCCGCTAGAGCCCTGCTCGGACGAGCCGCTGACCGGGTTTTTCCGCGATGGCTCCTGCAACACCTGCGCGCAGGATCGCGGCTCTCACACGGTGTGCGCGCTCATGACAGCGGAGTTTCTGGCGTTTTCCAAATACCTGGGCAACGACCTGAGCACACCTCGGCCCGAATACGGCTTTGCGGGGCTGAAACCGGGCGACCACTGGTGCCTGTGCGCCAGCCGTTTTTTGCAGGCCCATGAAGAAGGCTGCGCGCCCAAGGTGCGGCTGGCCGCCACGCACACCGCCGCACTCGAGATCGTGCCCCTTGAGGTGCTCCAAACCCACGCCTCTGACCCGGGAAACGGCTGATGGCCACGCAACCGCTGCTCACAGATGACGCCCTCAGCGAAGACGCCCGCGCCGTCTTTGACGACATACGCGCCACCCGTGGCAGCGATTTCATCAACAATTTCTGGCGTGCGCTGGCCCATGACCCCGCCCTTCTGGCCGCGACATGGCAGCGCCTCAAACAAGTGATGGGCCCCGGTGAGATCGACCCCCTGACCAAGGAAATGATCTACATCGCCGTCTCGGTCGCCAATGCCTGCAGCTACTGCACCCATTCCCACACCGCCGCCGCGCGCGCCAAAGGCATGACCGAGGCCCAGTATGGCGAGCTTTTGGCCATCATCGGCATGGCGCATCAAACCAACGGCCTGGTGACCGCGTTGCAAGTGCCCACGGACCCTGAATTCACGGCCTGACCCGCCCAGCGGCGCGCCATTTCGGATTTTCGAACAATTGTCACAATTCGGCCCAACTGTTTCACATTTCCCCTCTTAACTGTTTCCATAACGGCAACAAGCCGGGGCAGAAAAAAGAGATGGAAAACGATATGACAGGCCAATTCACCTTCAAAACCGTGCGCAACCGCCGTCCGTACTACGCGGCCCCCATTCGTCGTCGCGCCTCTGCGTGCCGTCTGAACTTTGATCACCTGATGGGCGCGATGGCCGCCTTTGACGCAGGCCAGGCACAGCGCATCGCCGCCTGAGACCCCCCACGGGTAAGAGGGAAAAACGCGCAAGCCGCCCTCCCGGGCTTGCGCGTTTTTCTATGGGTCAAGGCGTGCTGTCAGCCGCGGCCTGCAATCACCGCGTCAATCAAGGCCACGGCCTGCGCCACCGCCGTGGCAATGTCCATCTCCGAGGTATCGAGAAGGACTGCATCCTCGGCGGGTTTCATCGGCGCAGCCGCGCGCGCCGCATCCCGGGCATCGCGCGCCTGCAGATCGGCCATCACCTCGTCATATGTGACCGCGTGGCCCTTGCCTGTCAGTTC
Organism: Pseudomonadota bacterium; assembly: GCA_039817165.1. Lineage (GTDB taxonomy): Bacteria > Pseudomonadota > Alphaproteobacteria > Rhodobacterales > Rhodobacteraceae > Roseovarius. Next base: position 2,482 of record JBCBWJ010000015.1, read on the forward strand.
TTCAAACCGCCGCCGCGCGCGCACCGCGTCAGAGGCCGTCACGAACAATTTCACATCCGCCTCCGGGCAAATCACCGTGCCGATGTCGCGCCCGTCCAGAACCGCCCCGCCCGCCCGCAGGGCAAAGGCGCGCTGAAAATCGACCAACGCACTGCGCACTTCGGGGTGAGCGGCCACACGGCTGGCGGCCTGTGCCACATCCGGCGTGCGCAAACCCTCCGCCTCCAGATCATCCGCCTGCAAATCCCGCGCCGCCTGGGCCGCGTCTTCGCCCCGCAAAACCCGCCGCCCCGTTGCGCGATACAAAAGCCCGGTGTCCAGATGCGCAAACCCGAAATGGCGGGCCACGGCCTTGGCCAAGGTGCCTTTTCCGGCGGCGGCTGGCCCATCAATGGCGACTGTGATCTGCATGGAAAAGCGCCTTTCGCCTGGCTGCGGCCCGGTCTGATCGTGAACAGGGCGTCTGGAGCGGGTAGCGGGAATCGAACCCGCAACTTAAGCTTGGGAAGCTCGCGTGATACCTTTTCACCATACCCGCAGCGCGAGCTTGGACATATTTTAGCGCGCCGGACGGGTCAAGCGCGATATCGTTGTGACCCGGCACCCCCTTGAAAATCAATGATTGACGTAGTGACTTTTCATGCATCTCGTTTAAGACGGGAAAAGAAGTTTCTTAGGATGAATCACCACAATGCTGACGGACATGTTCGGGCCGGACGTTGCTGCGCAACTGACCCCGCCAAGGGTGTATGTCCATCTCGCCCTGCTGTTCTACGTGATCGGCTTCCTCACGCGCGATGAACTGATCCTCCGGGCGCAGATCCTCGCAGGCACCGTATTCTACATCCTTTATTACTACTTCATCGCCGATGTCCCCTTGTGGGAGGCGATTTTGGGCAGTGTCGCGATTGCGCTCGCCAACATCTATTCGTCGATCATCATCATCCACGAACGCTCCACCTTCGGGATGACGACGGAGCAAAAGGCGCTCTACGAGAAATTCCACACGCTGCGCCCCGGCCATTTTCGCCGCATCATGAAACAGGCCGATTGGCACCATGTCGACGCCGACACCGTGCTTTTGCAAAAAGATCAATACGTCGACAAACTCTTTTACGTGCGCACGGGCGATGTGGAACTCAGCCGCGCAGGCAAAACCGCCATGCTGGATGCCGGTCACTTTCTGGGCGAGCTTGCGTTTCTCAAAGGCACGCCCGCCTCCGCCACCGTTATCGCCAAGCACGGCGCCGAAGTGATCATGTGGGATCAGGAAACGCTGAAGGCGATCATGGAAAAATCGCCCGTGATCTCCAACGCGATCCTCGCGCTCTTCAACGAAGATCTGGCAACCAAGTTGCTTGCAAGCTGGCCAGAGGATAGAGCCAAAGACGTCGCGTGATGCAAAACGAAAGGGCGGTTGCATGGCTGTGAACGTCGCTGTGTTCGGTCTGGGCTCCATGGGCTATGGCATGGCCAAATCCTGTCTTGCGGCAGGGCTTTCCACCTACGGGTTTGACGTGGCCGCGGCCAGCGTACAGCGTTTCCGGCAAGACGGCGGTCAAACCGGCGACATCCCCACAATCGCACCCAAACTCGATGCGGTCGTCGTCGTGGTTCTGAATGCCGCCCAGGTCGAGGATGTGCTCTTTGGCCCAAGCGGCATCGTGCCGGGCCTGAGCGCAGGCGCCGTTGTCATCGCCTGCGCCACCGTGCCCCCCAACTTCGCCAAGGCGATGGAGAAACGCTGCGCCGAGCACGGTGTGCACTATCTCGACGCGCCCATCTCCGGCGGTTCCGTCAAGGCCGCTGAAGGCAAGCTCAGCATCATGGCCTCTGGCCACCCTGCCGCCTTTGACGCGGCCAAACCGGTGCTCACTGCGACCGCCGAAACCGTCTTCGAACTGGGCGATGCCGCCGGTGCGGGCTCTGCGATGAAAGCCGTGAACCAGTTGCTTGCAGGCGTGCACATCGCCACCATGGCCGAGGCGCTGACCTTCGGCATGACCCAAGGCATCGACCCCGAGACCTTCACCCAGGTGATCACCAAATGCGCGGGCACGTCCTGGATGCTGGAAAACCGCGCGCCCCATATCGTCGCCGGCGATTACACCCCGCATTCGCAAGTCAACATCTGGCCCAAGGACCTCGGCATCGTGCTCGAGGCGGCCCAGGACGCGGGCTTTGACGCCCCCATCACCCAAACCGCCCTCGCCCAGTACAGGCGCGCGGTCGACATGGGGCTGGGCCGCGAAGACGACGCCGCCGTGGCCAAGATCTATGCCGCCAAGGCCGGGGTGAAGCTGCCCGGGGACGACACATGAAACTGGGCTGCATCGGCGATGATTTCACCGGCTCCAGCGATCTGGCCAACACGCTGGCCAAACAGGGCATGCGCACCGTCCAATACACCGGCATCCCCCAAACCGATGCCGCGCCCGAGGTCGAAGCAGGCGTCATCGCGCTCAAATCCCGCTCCATCGCACCGGATCAGGCCGTCGTCCAATCGCTCGCAGCACTTGAGTGGCTCAAGGCCCAAGGCTGCACGCAATTCTTTTTCAAATATTGCTCCACCTTCGATTCCACGCCCCACGGCAACATCGGCCCCGTGGCGGATGCCCTCGCCGATGCGCTGGAGGCCACCCGCGTCATCGTCTGCCCGGCCTTTCCCGGCACCGGGCGGTCAGTCTATCAGGGGCATCTTTTTGTGTCCGACCACCTGCTCAGCGAAAGCGGGATGGAACATCACCCGCTCACCCCCATGACCGACCCCGATCTGCGCCGCTGCATGGCCCGGCAAAGCCAACACGCCGTGGGCCACGTGGCCGCGCACACCGTTCTGGCCGGTGCAGACGCCATCACAGCCGCGCTCTCGAACGAACAGGCGCGCGGCAAACGCCACATCGTGGTCGACGCCATCCGCGACGAAGATCTCATGCAGATCGGCCGCGCGGCCTCGGATCTGCGTCTCATCACCGGCGGGTCCGGCGTGGCCCTTGGCCTGCCTGCCAATTTTGGGGCCACGCCCCGCACGCCCCCATGGCAAGGACAGAGCGGCCCGGCCCTCGCGCTGTCCGGCTCTTGCTCCACCGCGACCCGCGCGCAGGTGGCCCACCACGCCGCCCGGCACCCCGCGCGCGAAATCGCCGCGGCCGACATCATCGAAGGCCGCATCACCGCGCAAGAGCTGCTCGGCTGGGCGATGGAGGCAGGCGGCGTGCCGCTCCTCTATACCTCCGCTGAACCCGCCGAGGTGGCGTTCGTGCAGCACCAGTTCGGCCGCGAAAAAGCCGCCCATGCCATCGAAACCCTCTTTGCCGACATCGCCCGCCACGCGGTCGCGGCAGGCATCACCCGGATCATCACCGCAGGCGGCGAAACCTCCGGCGCGGTGATCGAGGGCCTGCACCTCGGCACCCTCACCATAGGCCCCGAGATTGACCCCGGCGTCCCCGCCCTGCGCGCAAGCCCGTCCCTTGTGGTCGCGCTCAAATCCGGCAATTTCGGCGCTGAGGATTTCTTTGAAAAAGCAGACAGGGTGTTGGCCACATGACCGAAAGCAAACTGCGCGATGAAATGTGCACGCTCGCCGCCTCGCTCTATGACCGCGGCCTGACCCATGGCAGCACCGGCAACATCTCGGCCCGCACCGAGGATGGCGGGCTGCTTGTCTCGCCCACCGGCACCAGCTTTGGCCGCCTTGATCCCGCCCGTCTCAGCCGCTTTGACGCCAAAGGCACCCATGTCGGCGGCGATGCCCCGACCAAGGAAATGCCGCTGCACACCGCCTTTTACGACACCCGCGCGGGCACCGGCGCGGTCGTGCATCTGCATTCGTGCCACGCGATCGCTTGGTCGATGATGCCCGATCTTGATGCCGATAACTTCCTGCCCCCCCTCACGCCCTACGCGATCATGCTGCTGGGCCGGGTGAAGCTCTTGCCGTTTTTCCTGCCCGGCGATGACGCGATGGGAGAGGCCGTGCGCGCGCTCGGCGGCACCCGCTCTGCGGTCATGCTGGCCAGCCACGGGCCGGTCGTGGCGGGCAAAACCGTCGCCGCCGCCTGCAACGCGATAGAAGAGCTTGAGGCGACCGCCCGCCTGGCCATCCTGATGCGCGGCACGCCCACCACGATGCTCACCCCCGATCAGATCGCCGCTCTGGTGACCAAGTTCGACGTGGAGTGGGACGCATGACCCGCTTTTCCGCCAATTTGGGCTTTCTGTGGAAAGACCGCCCCCTGCCCGACGCGGTGCGCGCGGCCCACGCCGCAGGCTTTGACGCGGTGGAATGCCACCACCCCTACGCCATCCCGCCACGCGATTTGCGCGCCGCCCTCGAAGAGACGGGCCTGCCCATGCTGGGCCTCAACACCGTGCTGGGGGCCCCTGGCGAATTTGGGCTCAGCGCCCTGCCCGGTCGCGAGGCTGACGCGCGCGCCGCGATCCAGCAGGCCATAGACTACGCCGATGCGATAGATGCCGCCGCCATTCATGTCCTGTCCGGCACCGCCCAAGGCCCAGAGGCGGACAGCACCCTCAAAGAGACCCTGCGCTTTGCCTGTGCTCAAACCAACCGCACGATCCTGATCGAACCGCTCAACCCCCAAGACGTGTCAGGATACTTCCTGCGCACCACCGATCAGGCCCGTGCGATCATCGAACATCTCGCCCTGCCCAACCTGCGTCTGATGTTCGACTGCTATCACGTGGGCCGCACCGAAGGCGATGTGATCACCCGCCTGACCGCCCTCTTGCCAGTGATCGGCCATATCCAATTCGCCTCCGTCCCAGACCGCGGCCCGCCCGATGGCGGAGAGCTGAACTATGCGGCCATTTTCGACCATATCGCGTCGCTGGGGTGGACCACCCCGCTCGGGGCCGAATTCCGCCCGCCACAAGATCAAAGCCACCCCTGGCTGGCCCGGTTCAAAGGTTAAGGCGCGTCCGGCAGCCCTGCAATCTGCGCCAAATTGTCGACAACGGCATCCACGCCCTGCCCATCGCGGAGCGACGTGAACACAAACGGCCGGTCCGCGCGCGCCACACCGGCATCACGTTCCATCACCTCAAGCGAGGCCCCCACATGCGGGGCCAGATCGGTCTTGTTGATCACCAGAATGTCCGAGCGTTTGATCGCCGGTCCGCCCTTGCGCGGGATTTCCTCGCCCGCGGCCACATCAATCACATAGATCGTCACATCGGCCAATTCCGGGCTGAACGTGGCCGACAGGTTGTCACCCCCGCTTTCGATCAACACCAGATCAAGATCCGGGTGCCGCGCCTGCATCTGCGCCACCGCCGCCAGATTGATCGAGGCATCCTCCCGGATCGCGGTATGCGGACAGCCGCCCGTTTCCACCCCGATGATGCGATCAGAGGGCAGGATCTGCATCCGTGTCAGCGCCTCGGCATCCTCTTGGGTGTAGATATCATTGGTGATCACGCCGATCGAAAACCGCTCTTTCAACCGCTCCGAGAGCCGCGCCGTCAGCGTGGTCTTGCCCGCCCCCACCGGTCCACCGATGCCAATGCGCACAGGGCCGTTCACTTGCGTCATGACTGAAACATCCTCGGCTCCAGCGTGTCGTGGCGCATCGCAGCAATATCAGACAAAAAGCAGTGACTTTCGATGTCCGCCAGCCGCGCGCCTTGCGTCTCCTGCGCCACCTCCCGGCAGGTGGGCTGCAAAGCGGCAATCACGGATTGCGCCTGCGTCTGCCCAAGCGGCATCAACCGCTGCGCCGCACTTGCGATGTTGCTCACAAAGGCCTGCAGATAGAGCATCACACCCAACTCCGTATCGATCCCATGCCGCCCAACCGCCGCCCCCACCGCGAGGGGCAAAACCACATCCGGCAAAGGCAAGGACCATACGGCACCGACTGTTTTGACAAAAGCCGCGCCCTGCCGCTCCGCCTCAACCCGGCGCGACACGGCCGGCGAAAAGGCCCGCGCCTCCGCATCCAGCCGCACCAAACCCGCATCATCCGCCGCCGCCGCCCCAAGCCGCAACCAGATCGCATCGCTGCGCCCCGTGCCATACCGCAACGTATCCAAAAGCCAGCCCTGCAAACTGTCGCGATCCTGCACCCAGCCCGCGGCCACAGCCGCCTCCACCCCATGGGAATAAGCAAAGGCCCCAATGGGAAAACTCGGCGACAACCACTGCGCCAACGTCAGGATGTCCGCCTCACCGCGCATGCGCGCTCGCTCCGTGCTCATGGCTGTGCGTCCGCCCATGCCCATAGGCCCCACCCTCTGGCGTGAACGGCGCCTCTACCTCCTCCAACGCAGCACCCAACGTCTCCAACATGTGCCGGATCACCGGATCGGCCTGAATGAACAGACCGCCCTCGGCCACCTGACACGGCGTGTGCCGATTGCCGATATGCCACGCCAGCCGCGCCAGATCAGGCCCGGTGACCCGCAACAGCGTTTCTTGCGCCGCGATCACCTCAATTTCGGTGCCCTCCGTCGTCACCAACCGCCCGCCATGATCAAGCGACGTGGTCTTCGCCAGATTGACCAACAGCCGCCCGCCCGAGGCCAACACCACCGTCTTGCGCCGCAAAAACCGCGCGTCATAGCTCAGCTCAACGCGGTCGGACGCCGCCCCATGCCCATGATCGCGATATGTCAGCGCCGTCAGCATCCGCGCTCAGTCCAACGCCCGGACAGCGATATAGCTGTAATCATCCGTCCTGTCAGAGGCCTCCGTTCGCACCAAAAGCCCCACACCCAAATCAGGAAGGTACTCATAAACCTCCGTATAGGTGTCATCATCGGCAAATTTCACCGTCACCCCGATGCTGTTATACCGACATCCCGCAATCATGATCGTATCCATCGGCCCGGCCACCGCCTGCCCACCGCCCGGTGTGGCGTTGACCCAGGCCGCATCCGGCACCGGGCGCTGCCACTCGGCCAACTCCGCCACGCTCGCATAATCCTCCCGCGCACCGGGCTTCGGTATGCCCTGCTCAATCGGGATGACCGACAAAAGATACATCCCCTTGTAGAACTCCAGAACAGACCCGTCCCCATCCGCAAACGTCACCGTGACGGTCACCCAATCCGGCCTGAGCTGCCGATGCACCTCAACATCCCCATCCGCCGTTCGAAACTCAATGCCCTGACCCAGATCCGCAACGGTCGGGCACGCAAAGGCCGGGGCCGCCAGCGCGACCAACACAGACGCCGTGAAGGTTTCTCTCAACATATCAAAACAAAAAATATCTTTGCGCCATCGGCAGGCTCTCCGCAGGCTGACACGTCAGCAACTCCCCATCCGCACGCACCTCATAGGTCTCCGGGTTCACCTCCACCTCCGGCGTTGCATCATTGAGCTTGAGATCCTTTTTCCCAATCTCGCGGGTATTCTTCACCGCCAAGGTCGTTTTGGCCAGCCCCAGATGCGCGCCAATGCCCTCGGCTTGCGCCGCCGCCGACACGAAACTCACGGCAGACTGCTCCACCGAGCGCCCATAGGCCCCGAACATCGGCCGCGAATAGACCGGCTGCGGCGTCGGGATCGACGCGTTGGGATCGCCCATCTGCGCGCAGGCAATCGTGCCACCCAGCAGAACCATATCCGGCTTCACCCCGAAAAACGCCGGGCTCCACAAACACAGATCCGCCCGTTTGCCGGGTTCAATGCTGCCAATATGCTCGGATATGCCATGGGCGATCGCGGGGTTGATCGTGTATTTCGCCACGTAGCGCCGCACGCGGGCATTGTCGTTCTCGCCCGTCTCTTCGGCCAACCGCCCGCGCTGTTTCTTCATCTTGTCGGCGGTCTGCCACGTGCGGATGATCACCTCGCCCACACGCCCCATCGCCTGGCTGTCCGAGGCGATGATGCTGAACGCGCCCATATCATGCAGGATATCTTCGGCGGCAATCGTCTCCCGCCGGATGCGGCTTTCGGCGAATGCAATGTCCTCCGGGATCGACTTGTCGAGATGATGACAGACCATGAGCATGTCCAGATGCTCTTCAATCGTGTTCACGGTGAAAGGCCGCGTCGGGTTCGTCGACGACGGCAACACATGCTCTTCGCCACAGATTTTGATGATGTCCGGCGCATGCCCCCCTCCAGCCCCTTCCGTATGGAACGCATGAATGGTCCGCCCCTTCATCGCCGCCACAGTGTTCTCCACAAACCCGCTTTCATTGAGCGTATCAGTGTGGATCATCACCTGCACATCCATTGCATCCGCCACACTCAGACAGCAATCAATCGCGCCGGGCGTCGTGCCCCAATCCTCATGCAGCTTGAGCGCTGAGGCCCCTGCCTTCACCTGCTCCTCCAACGCCGCCGGGAGCGAGGCATTCCCCTTGCCCGCAAAGGCCAGGTTCATCGGAAACGCATCTGCGGCCTGCAACATCCGCCCAATGTGCCACGGCCCCGGGGTGCAGGTCGTGGCCAGCGTCCCATGCGCAGGCCCCGTGCCCCCGCCCAGCATCGTCGTCAGCCCCGAATGCAGCGCGTCTTCAATCTGCTGCGGGCAAATGAAATGGATATGACTGTCAAACCCACCCGCGGTCAGGATGCGCCCTTCACCCGCAATCGCCTCCGTCCCCGGCCCCACGATGATGTCCACACCCGGCTGCGTGTCCGGGTTGCCCGCCTTGCCAATCGCCGCAATCCGCCCGTCCCTCAGCCCGATATCGGCTTTGTAGATGCCGGTGTAATCCAGCACGAGCGCATTGGTGATGACCGTATCCACCGCCCCCTCGGCCCGCGTCGCTTGGGATTGCCCCATCCCGTCGCGGATCACCTTGCCGCCGCCGAACTTGACCTCTTCGCCGTAAAGCATCGCATTGCCGCCCGCGCCAGCCGAGGTCGCCGCCCCCGCCCGCTCCGCAATCAGATCGCGCTCCACCTCAATGATAAGATCAGTATCGGCAAGCCGCACTTTATCTCCCACCGTCGGCCCAAACATCGCGGCATAGTCAGACTTCTTGATCGTCGCTGACATCAAAGATCCCCCATCACACATTGATTGAACCCAAACACCCGCCGCGCCCCGCTCATCGGGATCAACTGCACCTCGCGTCGCTGCCCCGGCTCAAACCGCACGGCCGTCCCCGCGGCAATGTTCAAACGCCGACCATGCGCCACCGTACGGTCAAACTCCAACGCCGGATTGGTCTCCGCAAAATGATAATGCGATCCCACCTGAACCGGACGGTCGCCGGTATTGGCCACCATCACCGTCACACCTTCCGCCCCTGCGTTCAGCGTGATCTCGCCTTCGGCCACAAACATCTCACCCGGTATCATCGCGCCACCCCTCGTTTCATCTTGCCAAAAATACTCATCTCACCTGATCGGATTGTGCACCGTCACCAGTTTCGTGCCATCCGGAAACGTCGCCTCCACCTGCACCTCGTGGATCATCTCCGGCACCCCGTCCATGCATTGCTCTGCGGTGATCACCTGCGCGCCCGCCTGCATCATGTCGGCCACCGACCGCCCATCGCGCGCACCCTCCACCACCGCATCGGTGATCAGCGCAATCGCCTCAGGGTGGTTCAGCTTCACCCCCCGCGCCAACCTCTTGCGCGCCACTTCCGCGGCCATCGCCACCAGCAGCTTGTCTTTTTCTCGGGGGGTCAGGTTCATGTCAAAGCCTCCAGGAAGCGGGAAGAGTGTTGCCGGTCAGAAGATCCAGAATAGGCAAAAGCGTCTTGCGCAGGTCAAACCCGTCCGCCGCCAAAACGCGCAGAACCAACAGATCTTCTTGCAAAAGGGAGGCCCCCGCGGTGGCGGGCAACATACCGATCAGATCGGCATGACGCGCGGCAGCCTGCGGATGGGCGTAAAGAACACTCGCCATCGCGCCCGCACCCCTGGCAATGGCCGTGCCGGGCAGAACATGCTCCATATCACCATTCAGTTGCGTATGGTCACGATAAAGGGGCTCGCCCGCACGGTTCACCGTGATGCGATCCCTAAACCGCAGATCGCGCAGCGCCTCACCCATCCTGGCGCGCCCAAAAATCACCGGCTCCACCAGCAAGATCTGTGCGCCTTCCTCCAGATCGCAGTGCAGACGCCGGTCAAGCTTGGCCCCGTCAAACAGGATCAGTTCCTGCGGAAGCCACAGCATCTGTGCCCCCGTCGCCACGCGCAAATGCGTGTGCATTTCGGCCGGTCCATCCACCGCCTTATAGGCCCGTTCGGCGGCCTGCGTGGTGACAGATGCGGCCGCCTGGGCCTCAAGACTGACGTCAAGCGACAGTCGGTCCCCACTGGTCAATCCGCCCGCACTGTTGATCACGATCGCATCGAGGCGGGACTGACACCTTGGGAACAGCACCTTGAGGCAGCCGGACATGCGCAGATCGGACAGGGCGCTGGCATCGCCCTTGCGGCGCACCCTCATCAAGCCGTCGCCCACGGCTCGGGGCAAATCCTCAACCCTCGGCGTGGATCGTATTGCGCTTTGGTCGAGGATCGTCCGGGCTCCCTTTGATGCTGAAAGACAGTCTCAAATGCCCGCACAGGTGACCAGCGAAAAGCAAAGCGAGAGCATGCGCCGTTTCACAGCCGCCTAATTCTTGGGCACTCGCCGCTCTGAGCGGCACGAGACCCACCCTGGCTTGCCGCAGACCGTTCCGTCAGGCCCGCCGACGCCGCCGCTTGCGACCGCCATCCCCACCGTCTGCGTCCCGCCCGCCGGTGTTGAAACTCACCTTCGGCAAATCCACCACCTGGCTCAGTTCCGGGAACGGATCGGTCTTATGCGGGATCGCATTGGCCGCCACGAAATGCTCCTGGAACTTTGGCTCAATCGCCGTCTCCACCTTGGTGATCTGGCGCACGACCGTCTCGATCTCCGCCCGCGCGGCCACATTGCACAGCGCCAGCCGCGCGCCCGTTCCGGCGGCATTGCCCGCGCTCGTCACCCGGTCCAGCGGCACATCCGGGATCATCCCCAACACCATCGCGTGCTTGGCCGAAATATGCGCGCCAAAGGCACCGGCCAGCACCACGCGGTCCACCTTGTCCACGCCGCGCTCGTCCATCAAAAGCCGCGCGCCCGCATAAAGCGCCGATTTGGCCAGCTGAATGGCACGGATATCGCCTTGTGTCACCGTCACCCGCGGCCCGCCCGTGGGCGTGCCATCAAAGACCAGATAGGAATGCGTCCGCCCGTCAGGTTCACAGCGATGCGTGCCCGTCTGCGTGGCCGATCCGATGAGCCCGCTTTCATCCATCAGCCCCGCCATGCGCAGCTCCGCCACCGCCTCGATGATGCCCGATCCGCAGATACCTGTGATCCCGCTGTCCGCGATGTCGTCGTCAAAGCCCGGCTCATCCGACCACTTCTCCGAGCCGATCACGCGAAAGCGCGGCTCTTTCGTGACCGGGTCAATCCGAATGGCCTCAATCGCGCCCGGCGCGGCCCGCTGCCCGCTGGAGATTTGCGCGCCCTCAAACGCCGGCCCCGTGGGCGACGAACAGGCCAGCACCCGCGACCGGTCGCCCAGCAGGATCTCCGCATTGGTGCCCACATCCACGATCAGCGCCAGATCGAGCGATTTGCCCGGCTCCTCCGACAGGGCCACAGCGGCGGCATCCGCGCCCACATGCCCCGCAATACATGGCAAAAGATAAACCCGCGCGCGCGGGTTCAGCGCGCTCAATTCCAGATCGCGTGCATCAATCGTCATGCTCTCGGAGGTGGCCAGCGCGAACGGCGCCTGCCCCAGCTCCACCGGATCAATCCCCAGCAGCAGGTGATGCATCACCGGGTTGCAGACAAAGACCGTCTCCATGATCAGATCCGGCTCAATTTCGGCCTCGCGGGCAATCTCCTCGGCCAAGGTGTTGATCGCCTCGCGCACCGCGCGGGTCATCTCCACGTCGCCGCCGGGGTTCATCATCGCGTAAGACACCCGGCTCATCAGATCCTCACCGAACCGGATCTGCGGGTTCATGATGCCGGAACTGGCCACCACATCGCCCGTCGCCAAATCGGTCAAATGCGCCGCCACGGTGGTGGAGCCCAGATCAATCGCCAGCCCGTAAATCCCGCCCTCATAGGCGCCGGGCCACATCTCCAACACCCGCGCCACGCGGTCCTGATGGGATTTGTTGAGCGCGACCGTGACCGTAAACTTGCCCTTGCGCAGCACCTTTTGCAGCTTGCCCAGCATCGACAGATCCGCCTGCAGCATGTCCTCGACACCTTGCGCCCGGAGCGCCTGTTCCAAGCGCTCCAGATCGCCCGAGGGCTCGTGCATATCCGGCTCTTCCACGGTGACGGTATAAAGCTTCGTCGCCGCGTCCATCTCGATGATCCGGGCCGAGGCTGCCTTGCGCACCACCTGCTTGTGCACCTGGCTTTCGGCGGGCACGTCGATCACGATGTCGCTCATGACCTGCGCCTGACAGCCCAGCCGCCGACCCACCTTCAGGCCGCGCTTGCTGTCATAACGCTCTTCGACCTCGTTCCACGCGCTCAGCGCGTCATCGGCGACGGTCACGCCATGCTTTGAAAACTCACCGTAAGAGGGCGTGATCTGACATTTCGAACAAATCCCCCGCCCGCCGCAGACGCTATCGAGGTCCACACCCAGCTGACGCGCCGCCGTCAGAACAGGCGTGCCGACGGGAAAATGCCCCCGCTTGCCCGAAGGGGTGAACACGACAAGAGGATCACTGGACATGACAGCCTGGCCCTTTGCATAAAACCTACCCTTCAGAGCATAGCGCCGATGCGGCAATTCAACAGCCAAAGAACGGCAAAATCGCGTCGCAGACCGTCATTTTTCCCTTTGTTTGAGAGCAGTTGATAAAGGTTATGAACCGCGTTCCAAAACAGAGTGCCTTCGCCAGACGTCAAAGCAAAACAGAGCACCTTCGCCTGGCCGTGGCATGGCGACCCGCACAGTGGTTCAGCCGCCCTTTATCCCACAACACCGCTGAACACCCGAGCAGAAGCCTGCCATTCCAATTGCGCCCGGCCCCGGGACGGCCCTCCTCTCGGCGATGGCGCGCAATCGCCTGCCGGGCAACGGACGAAGGTGCGGCGGCTTGCAGCCTT
>JBCBWJ010000160.1:0-6710 GCA_039817165.1 Pseudomonadota bacterium
GTCTTCCAGTAATCCGCCGTCACGCCATTGGCTTGCAGCACCGGGTCAGAGGCGAAAAGCCCGGTCGATTTCACATCCGCCACGAACGTAGATCCCGGATAGATCCCCGACAAATCCCGCGCCATGATCACCCCCACCTTGTCGGCGAAGATCTCTTCGCCTTCGTCGTCCACCACGCCGCAGCGGTCGCCATCCCCGTCAAAGCCAAGGGCCAGATCCGCGCCTGATGCAGTGACGCTCGCCGCCATGTCATGGAGCATCTCCATCGCCTCAGGATTGGGGTTGTAGTGGGGGAAGGTGTAATCAAGCTCCGTGTGGGAATGGACCACCTCTACCCCCAACCGCTCAAAGAGCATCGGTGCAAAATGCGCGGCCGTCCCGTTGCCCGTGGCGCACACAACTTTCAGCCGCCGCGACATTTTGAAATCCCCGACAAGATCGTCGAGATAGGCCTCGCGCACCCCGTCAACGAACTCATACGCACCACCGGCTCGCGCCTCACCGCCGCCGCTCAGAACGATATCGCGCAGCTCTCCCATCTCATCCGGCCCATGGGTCAAAGGGCGCTCAAAGCCCATTTTGACCCCGGTCCAGCCATTGGGATTGTGGCTGGCCGTGACCATCGCCACCGCCGGCACATCCAGATGAAACTGCGAAAAATACGCCATGGGGGACAGGGCCGGGCCGATATCTTTCACGCGGATCCCGGCCTGCATCAGCCCAAGGATCAGCGCGTTTTTAATGCTCAGCGAATAATCGCGATAATCATTGCCCACGGCGATCACAGGCTCAATCCCACGGGCGTGCATCTGCGTGCCAAGCCCCATGCCAAGCGCGGTCACCCCCGGCAAATTGATCTCATCGGGGTACTTCCACCGCGCATCATATTCGCGAAAACCCGTCGGCGTGATCATCGCGTCGCGCAGAAAGGACCATGTGTTCGGGGTGACGTCGGAAAGGGGTTTGCTCACGGTCTCTCAATCTCTTTTGGGCTACAGCCGGATCGGTCGGGCCTTGGCCAGTCTGTCAAACTGCATCAGGGTTTCAATCAGCTCGGGCATATGCTCCAGCCGGATCATGTTGGGGCCATCGCAGGGGGCGTTGTCGGGGTCCTCATGGGTCTCGGTAAAGACACCCGCAATGCCCGTGGCCACGGCCGCGCGTGCCAGCACCGGTGCAAATTCCCGCTGCCCGCCAGAGGCCCCGCCAAGTCCGCCGGGCTGGGCCACCGCATGGGTCGCATCCATCACCACCGGATAGCCCGTCTTGGCCATTTCCGGCAGCGCCTGCATGTCCACGACGAGCCGGTTGTAGCCAAAGCTTGCCCCGCGTTCTGTCAGGAAAATCTTGTCGTTGCTGGTGGTTTCAATCTTGGCGGCCACATTCGGCATATCCCAAGGGGCCAGAAACTGCCCCTTCTTGACGTTCACGACCGCGCCCGTTTCACCCGCGGCCAGCAAGAGCGCTGTCTGTCGCGACAAAAATGCCGGGATTTGCAGCACGTCGCAGACCTCCGCCACCGGCGCGCACTGCTCTTTTTCATGCACATCGGTCAACACGGGCACGCCAATCCGCTCTTTCACAGATTGCAGCACCTTCAGCCCCGCCTCCAACCCAAGTGCGGCTGTGGCGTTGATCGACGTGCGATTGGCCTTGTCGAACGATCCCTTGAACACATATTGCGCGCCCGCCGCCTCGCAGGCCTCTTTCATCCGACCTGCAATCATTTGCGCATGATCTGCGCTTTCCAACTGGCACGGGCCAGCAATCAGCATGAGCGGCTGATCGTTGGCAACGGTCAGACCGGAAAACGCAACCTGCTTCATGGTTAGGACGATACCTGTTCCCTTAGGATGGACGCGGTCAGTGATATCATCAGGTAGATACCGCCGAAGATCAAAAACGCAAGCAACGTATTTTCGAACTTGCGCGGATAAGACGGATCCTCTGACGCAATCGGGTTCACACTGACCGTCAGATAGCGGACCTGCTTGTTGGCCTCGATCTCGGTCTGGCGCTTGGTTTCAAGCGCGGATTGCAGCACCAGATCGGCGGTCATCAGATCGGCCTGCGCCATCTGAATTTCCGCGGCCTGCGACGCCAAAGAGGCCGTGCCTTCGGTGGCTTCTGTCAGACGTGCGTTCTGTTTGTTCAGTTCTGCCGCCAGCACCTCAATCTCGCTGCGCAGCGCCTCAACGCGGGCACCATTGGGGCGGGCATTGTTCAGCTGCGTGTTCAGCGCCAATTGCTTTTCCTGCAATTGCAACTCCACGTTGGAAATCAGCGTGCGGATGTTAGCAATCTCGCCTTCAGGATCAAGGATCGACCCTTCCTGCAACTCCACCAGACGCCGCTGTGCCGCGCGGCGCTCTGACTTGGCGTCTTCCAGGCTCAGTTCCGCCGTGGCCAGCCCATCAAAGCGCTTTTCCTGGCTCAACTGATCCACGCGCTCTTCCGCGTATTCAATCAAGGTTTCCGAAAACGCGCGGCTCACCGCTGGATCCGCTGTCGACAGCTCCATCCGGATCACGCCTTCGGTCGGGTCGTATCCCAGCTTCACGTATTTGCGATAGACCTTATAGGCCTCTTCATTGGTCGCATCAGGATCGAGCCTTTGAATAGGGTCGATATTGGGCTGGCTGAAATGATCGAGAAACCCCACATCCTCATTCAGCCGCAGCATCGCATCCTTGCTTTCAAGATAGCTTTGGGTGGCGATCGAATCCTGCCCCGTGGCAAAAGAGGTGCCAGCAAACAGCCCGGCAGAGGGCGAGGTGCCCAACCCGTCCGCGGTCAGGATCAGAAACTCCGACTTGGTCGAATACATCGGCGTCGCCACGAAATAGAAGTAGTAGCCCACGATCAGTGTCGGCAGCATCACAAAGGCGGCCAGCCGCGACAAAAGCAGCATAAGTTTGCGTCGGCGTCTGCGCCCGATATCGCGCTGGATGGCAGTGATTTCCTGCGCGCGACGCTCTGCGGGGCTCATCGTGTCTGTTGCGGGCAACTGGATCTGCTGCACCGGCACTGTCTGCGGAAGCTGCACCCGATCATCCGCGGGTCTGTCCACGCCGCCC
Source organism: Pseudomonadota bacterium (assembly GCA_039817165.1). Classification (GTDB taxonomy): domain Bacteria; phylum Pseudomonadota; class Alphaproteobacteria; order Rhodobacterales; family Rhodobacteraceae; genus Roseovarius. The sequence goes on from JBCBWJ010000160.1 coordinate 3,078, forward strand.
GGTTGCACAAGTTCCAGGAAATTCGACCGCTGGAACGGGTCCACGCCCTTTGCCCTCAAGAGCCGCACGGCATCGAAATCCGATGTTGGTGCCAGCCCGTGTTTCTGCGCCAACCGCCGTGCCATGCGAAGCTGCCGCCCGGTGAGTCCTTCTTTGCGGATCTCGTCTATGTTGACAGAGGCGCTTGCCTCTGCCGCACTTGACACTTGTCCGCTGCGCGCTGGTGTGTCGGCCGATGATCGTGATGATATCTGTGATGCTGCTGACGGCGCCTGCTGGCGCGGCGCATCGGAGACCTCCGCGGGGTCCGGCGCGGGTTGCGATGGCGGACGCGTACGGTTGCCTGCTGCCGCCACCGATCTTTCTGCCGCGTTACGCTCCAACGCATCGTCCACTTGTGCGGCCATCTCCGACGGGGTCGGCGTGGTCCGCCGGATGCGGAATTTCCTAGCCTTGGGTTTCGTAGTCATAAAGCTGTCTCGCCTCTTCCAAGGTATCAAACATATAAAATTTGCCGCCCATCAACACACCGGCCGAGCTTGCGAATTTTTCAAGCGTGGCGGGTTGGTGCGATACGATGATGATCGTCGTGCTGCTCAGCCGTTCCTTCAGGATATCGCCCGCCTTGCGATTGAACTCCACATCCGTGGAGCCGGGCATGCCCTCGTCAATCAGGTACATATCGAAATCCAGCGCCAGCATCAGCGCAAAACTGAACCGCGCGCGCATGCCCGACGAATAGGTGCCCATCGGTTGGTCGAAATACTCTCCCAAGCCACACAGCCACCGACAAAAGCTTTCCACATAGTCCGGGTCCAACCCGTAAAGCTTGGCGATGTAGCGGGAATTTTCCATGGCTGAAACACGCGTCAGCACCCCGCCCATGAACCCAAGCGGAAAACTGATGCGGCAATTGCGGCGGATTTCACCCTCATCGGGTTTTTCCAGCCCGGCCATCATTTTGATCAGCGTGGTCTTGCCCGTGCCATTGGGCGCCAGAATGCCAAGCGACCGGCCCAGTTCCACACGGAACGACACCCGGTCCAGGATCACCTTGCGATGAGAGCCCGTCCAGAAGGACTTGCTGACATTTTCGAACTCGAGCATTCAAACGCTCCGGATCTGCTCATATGCCCCGTCTTTTAACGCGCAGGGCTTTATGAAGGCTTTCAGGCCGACATCTTTCGGACAGTATGCCCGGATTAAAGCAAGTTTTTCAATAAATCATGGCAATTTTATGCTCCATGATTGCAGAAAACAGTGTGCCAGGCAGGGGATTTGCCCCCAACCCGGCCCTGCTCTCATCTCTTTACATGCGTCAGGCGACGATCTGCCAGGCCATTCCCGCCAGCACCGCACCGCTGATCGCCAAGCCCAGATAGGCCCCAAAGACCCGCGGTTTCACCAGCGCCCAGACGGCAATCGCTGCCGGGATCGAACTCACGCCGCCCGCGATCATAAAGCTCATCGCGGCACCGTTGCTCATGCCTTGGGCCAAAAGCGCGTCCACCAGCGGCACCGCCGCATAACCATTCAGATAGGCCGGCGCACCCACCAAAGCGCCCAGGATGATCGTGCCCACGCCGTCTCCGCCCAGCACTGTCGCGATCAACTCTGCCGGGATATAGGCCAGCATCATCGCCTCGATCACATAGGCCAGCGCCAGCCACTTGAGCAAAAAGACCGCGTTTTCCAGCGTCGTGGCGCGGAATACCTCGCGCCGCGGCGCTTCGCTCCAGAACCGCCAGACCGGCTTGCCTTCAAAGGGTTTGCTCACCCCACAGCACCCGCCGACCTGCGGCTTTTCGCGCAACGGATCCACAAAGAGCGAGGTGCGCGACGCCAACAGCGTGACAAACCCGCCAAAAAGCCCGAGAAATACCGCCGCCACGGTTTTGCCGATGGCAAACTCCCAGCCAAGGTTGCCGGACGTGATCAAAAACATCGCCGGGTCCATCAGCGGAGAGGCAAGCCAGAACGCCATCACCGCAGACAACGGTGCGCCAAGCGCCAGCATCGCCGCGATGAACGGGATCACCTCGCAACTGCAAAAGGGCGACAGCCCGCCAAGAAGCGCGGCCATAACGATCATATGCGCCTTGTTGCCCTCAAACGCGCGCGCCAAAAGCGTCTCCGCCCCCGTCGCCTTCATGTAGGCCACCGCAAGCACAGCAAAGGCGATAAAAGGCGCGGTGCTCGCCAGTGCTTTGGCCGCAAACTGGATCGTCGGCCAAAACTGCGGCGGGTCCAGCACCGCAATAATGAGCGGGATCACCAGAACGGCCAGCCAAACCTTGTCAATCCTGCGCCATGTGTCGCGCGGGGATGGGAGGGTGACGTCAGTCATGGGGATGATCCTTCTCATCGCTGTCCGCACAGCATTCCTTGAGCAGAAACTGCGAAAGCGTGCGCAACTCGTCATAGGCCACAGCCGCGCAAATGATGCTGCGCCCGCGCTTTTCCTGGGTGACCAGCCCCGCCTGGGACAGGATCTTCATATGATGGGTGAGCGTCGATCCGGTCACCCCGGTCCGTTCGCCCAACACCCCGATGCTCAGGCCATCTGGCCCGGCACGCACCAGAGAGCGTAAAACGACCAACCGCTGCTCACTGCCAAGGGCCGCAAAGGTCGACGCCGCCATGGTGAGATCGAGGTCAAGTTCGGGAATCGTTGTCTGTTTCATATTTCGAGAAATATAGAAATAATGCCCCTGCGCAAGCTATATTTCGAAAAAAATCGAAATAACCCGCGGCCCCGGCTTCATCTTGCCAAAAATACTCCCGCCGGAGGCATCCTGGTCAACCGCCCGAATTTCCCCCGCCTGATTGATCTGCTAATATGAAACACACTTCACACCAGAAAGGTCGCGCCATGTCCCGCCCGCTGAACGTCGCATGCCTGCAAACCCGCCCGTATCCCGACATGGCGACAGCGCTTGATCACGCCATAGCCCTGGCCGAAACTGCGATGGGCAATGAGGCGCAAATGCTCTTTTTGCCCGAATACTGCGGGGGTCTGGCGTCCGACGGCCCCGCCGTGAACCCGCCCCATGCGCCGGAAGATGATCACGCCTTTCTCAAAGGTATGCAGACTTTCGCTCGTGACACCAAGACCTGGATCAACCTGGGGTCCATCGCGGTCGACGGGCCGGACGGCAGGATCATAAACCGCGGCATCATGCTGGACGATCTGGGTCACATCCGTGGCCGCTACGACAAGATCAACATGTTCGATATCCAATTGAGCGAGGAGGAAGTCTACCGCGAAAGCGCCTGTGTTTCGCCCGGCCGATCCGCTGTCATCCACGACACCCCCTTCGCCCGCATTGGCCACGTGATTTGCTATGATCTGCGCTTCCCTGATCTGTTCCGTACCCTCGCGCAAAACGGGGCAGAGGTGCTGATCTGTCCCGCCGCCTTCACCCGCAAAACAGGCGAGGCCCATTGGCACGTCCTCAACCGCGCCCGCGCCATCGAAACAACGCGCTTTGTCATCTCCGCCTGCGCCATCGGCGACATCGTGGGCGGCGGCGAAAGCTATGGTCACTCATTGATCATCAACCCCTGGGGCGAGGTCCTGGCCGAAGGCGGCCCCCTCGACGACACGAGCCAGCTGATCGGCGGCGCCGTGGT
>JBCBWJ010000161.1:0-6692 GCA_039817165.1 Pseudomonadota bacterium
GGGCGCGAGCGAAGCCGCGCTTGAGGCGCGTGTAGGCGAAATCAGCATGCACGATCTTGCGCGAGAGGTTTTGGCCATCTCGGAGGCCGGGCTGAAGGCTCGGGCGCAGCCGGGTGCCGGTGGATTGATCCCCGATGAGACGCATTTCCTGAACGCATTGATGGAAAGCGTGGACAGTGGCCAGGTGCCTGCGGATGAGTTGCTGGCGCGCTATCACGGCGACTGGCAGGGCGATCTGAGCAAGATTTACGCGGAGTATTCCTACTGAACGCTGCGTCGGCGGAACCCCGTTTTACGTTTTGGAGCCGATCTTGGGTTCTGTGCCTGCGCGCAGGCGCTGAACGTTGGGCCAATGGCGCCAGTAGATCAGGCCGGTGAGCACGAGGGCGAGCACGAACATCCGTGGCTCGCCCAAGGCAAAGACCCAAAGGATCGAAAGGGCGGCGGCAAAGAGCGCGCCCATGGATGACATCCGCGTCACAGCGACGGCCACAAGCCAGGTGATCCCGCAAGCCAATCCAACCGGAAACGCAAGCGCGAAGAGCACGCCGAAAAACGTGGCCACGCCCTTGCCCCCTTTGAAGCCCAGCCAGACGGGAAAACAGTGGCCGAGGAACGCCATCAGGCCTGCCAATTGCGCAGCATCCTCGCCGGAGATCACACGGGCCAGCAGCACCGCGATGGCGCCTTTCGCCCCGTCCAGAAGCAATGTGGCGGCCGCCGCCCCCTTGTTGCCGGTGCGCAGCACATTGGTGGCGCCGATGTTGCCCGATCCGATCTCGCGCAGGTTTCCCAGGCCCAAACGTTCGGAGACAATGAGGCCAAAAGGGATGGAGCCAAGGCCATAACCGATCACCGCCCAGAGCAGCAAAAGCAGGAGATGTGTTTCAATCGGGGGCATCAGCGCGCCTCATAAACCGTCAGACCCCCAACGAGGGTCGCCTGCACTGTGCCGCGCATCTCTTGTCCGTCATAGGGGGTATTTTTTGACTTTGACTGCAGCGTCGCCCGGTCGAGCGTGAACATGGCATCGGGATCAAAGAGCACCAGATCGGCGGGGGCGCCCTTGGTCAGGCGTCCGCCCTCAAGCCCCAAGCGCCGGGCCGGGTTGCGCGACAAGGCGCGGAAAAGGTCGGGCAGCGTCAGATCGCCTGCGTGATAGAGCCCCATGGCCGCGGGCAGCAGGGTCTCAAGCGCGACCGCCCCGCTTGCCGCTTCTTCAAAGGGCAGGCGTTTGCTTTCTTCGTCCTGGGGCGTGTGCATGGAACTGATCAGATCAATCGTGCCATCACGCAGGGCCGCGATCACCGCCTGACGGTCCTCTTCGGCGCGCAGTGGCGGTTTGACCTTGAAGAAGGTGCGGTACTCGGCCACGGCGGCCTCATTGAGGGTCAAATGGTGGATCGATGTCCCGGCGGTCACGTCAAACCCGTTTTGGCGCGCGCGCAGCAGGCTGGGCAGGGCGCGGGCGGTGGTGATCTGGTCGGCGTGATAGCGCGCGCCTGTCATCTCTACGACGGCCAGATCCCGGTCGAGCCCCATGCGTTCTGCCATCGGCGAAACAGCCGGCAAGCCTTTGAGCGCGGCCAGCGTGCCGCTGGTGGCGGCGGCCCCCGAGGAAAGAACAGGCTCTTGCGGGTGGGCAATCACCAGCGCGCCCAGAGAGCGGGCGTAGGTCAGCGCGCGGGCAAAGACCTTGGTGTCGGTGACAACGTGGTCACAATCGGTGAAGGCCACGGCACCGGCATCCATCAGGAAGCCCAGCTCGGTCATTTCGCGACCAGCGCGGCCTTTGGTGAGTGCGGCCATGGGCAAAACGCGCACAGGGGCGACCTCATTGGCGCGGCGGGCGGCGAATTCCAGCACCTCCGGCGTGTCGATGGCGGGCTCTGTGTCGGGCCGTGTGACCATGGTTGTGACACCGCCAGCCGCTGCGGCGAGGCCAGCAGAACGGTAACTTTCCTTGTGACGTTCGCCGGGTTCGCACACCTTCACGCCGATATCGACGATGCCGGGGGCCAGACAGAGCCCCGCGCAATCGCGCCGCTCATCCGCGCCGTGCGGCGCAGCCTCGCGCCCCCGGTCAGCAATCACGCCGTTTTCAAGGAGCACCCAGCCGGTGATCACTTTGTCCATATCCGGGTCAATGAGGCGCGCGTTTTCCAGCAGAGTTTTCATGAGGCCAGCCTCTTTTGAATGTCGCGCATCTGGCGGTAGACCTCTGCCCCGTCCGTGATCCGTTCAAAGCCCACATCGACGCGGTATTGCCCGTTCTTGCCCCGGCGCATCTCGTGATTGAAGTGGATCGTTGCGGGATCTGCCCCGTCATACTCCAACACTGTTTCCCGCGTGATTGGATAGCTTTTGAGGCTGCGCCCGCGAAACGGCAGATCCGTTGCAATGAACGCCCGGCGATCGGTGAGCGTGTACCATGTGTGCCGCCTGCGCCAAGCGCTCCAGAACATGGCACCGAAGGCCACGCCCAGACCTGCAAAGAAATGGATCAGCCCGAACATCCAGAACGCCCCGCCGGCCGAAGACGCGAGGACCATCCAAAACAGGGCGAACCCTGCGAAGAAAAGCCCGAAGACAAAGCCCACAAAATTGCTCAGCCGGAAGATCACTTTTCCATCCGGCCGCCCTTGCCAGAGGATGGTTTCCGATGTGTCGAGAATGCCGTCCCAGCCTGTTGGCCCGGTCATGAAGCGATCCAGACGAATAGTATCGTGAAGGCGAACACGGCCAGAAGCGCATACATGGCGATGCGGCCGGACATGGCTTTGTCCGAGATGGGTTTTTTGTTTGCTTTGCCCGCGCCACCACTGCGCGCGCTGTCGTAGCTGGGCATGAGGTCCGGGGCGCTCATCCGAGGTTCATGCAAGGTGGCCACCAGTGTTGCCTCCCCCGATCCGGGCAGCACGACCGCTGTGCCACCAAAGGCCCCAGATCGCAGGACCGCCGCATGCCCCTGCAACGCGTTGAGCGTGTCGGACAGCGGGGTCATCTCGTCTTCTGTGATGCCGTAGGCTTCCATCAGAAAAGCCGAAAACCCCATGTCGCGCACGACGCTGAGGTCGACGATCTGGACATCCTCGGCTATGAGGCTCTCGACGCCCAGCGCATCGGCCAACCTGTCGACCGCCTCAAAGTGCTGCAGTTCCATGGAAACCCGGTAGCCCAGGGAAAAGACGCGCACGCGGCCGTGTTCATGGGCGGTCACCGAGAGGCTCATACCATCACCTCGCGTGGGGCATCATGGCGGGCGCGCACCAAAAGATCCATGGCCGCCATACGCACAGCCACGCCCATTTCAACCTGATCCTGAATGACGGAGCGGTTGATATCGTCTGCCAACTCACCATCGATTTCAACACCGCGATTCATCGGACCGGGATGCATGACGATCGCGTCCGGTTTGGCAAAAGACAGCTTTTCGGCATCCAGCCCAAAGCGGTGATAATATTCGCGCTCGGACGGAATGAACCCACCATCCATACGCTCTTTTTGCAGGCGCAGCATCATCACCACATCGGCGTCCTTGAGCCCGTCTTTCATGTCCTCAAACACCTCCGCGCCGAGGCTTTCAAGCCCTGAGGGCATCAGGGTCGGTGGACCGATGAGGCGAATGCGGTTGCCCATCTTGCTGAGCAAATGCAGGTTCGAGCGTGCCACGCGGGAATGCGCAATGTCGCCGCAAATGGCCACGGTCAGGTCCGTGATCCGCCCTTTTACACGCCGGATGGTCAGCGCATCGAGCAAGGCCTGTGTCGGATGCTCGTGGCGGCCATCACCGGCGTTGAGGACCGCGCAATTGACCTTTTGCGCCAAAAGATCGACAGCACCGGAATGCGGATGGCGGACGACTAGGATGTTGGGCTGCATCGCGTTCAGCGTAAGTGCTGTGTCGATCAGCGTCTCGCCTTTGCGGATCGAGCTGGCCTGCATCGCCATGTTCATCACATCCGCGCCCAGCCGCTTGCCTGCCAACTCAAAGCTGGCCTGCGTGCGGGTGGAGTTTTCGAAGAACATGTTGATCTGGGTGAGACCGGCCAGTGCATCGCCGTGCTTTCTGGCGGATCGGTTCAGCGTCACATATTGGTCGGAAAGATCGAGAATATCGAAAATATCTGAGGGGGATAGGGGCTCGATCCCCAGAAGATGGGATTGTGAAAAGCTCATCCGCCACTCCGGTCTCGGGTTTGAGCGCTTATAGGAAGGGTCGCGCAGAGGGGCAAGCCATGATGCGACCCTTGGGGCGTTGAGGGCCATGCGGGCAAACAACAAGCACGCTTTCGCGCCACGGGTCCTGGCGGTAGGGTGATGGGCATGGAATCGGACATGGATCACGCCACCGCGCTGGCGCTTCTGGAATGGCAGATGGAGCTGGGCGCGGATGAGGCGATCGGAGACGCACCGGTCGACCGCTACGCGTTGGCCGCAAAGTCGGCGCCTGCCAAGACGGCTCCCGTCGCGGAGGCCCAGCCGTCAGCGCCTGCCCTGGATCCGGTTGCCGTGGCAAAGGCCGCGGCAGGTCAGGCGTCAGATCTGGGTGGGCTCAAATCCGCACTTGGTGCGTTTGAACATTGCGAGCTGCGTCTGGGCGCGCGCAATCTGGTTTTTGCCGATGGTCAACCGGGCGCGCGCGTCATGATCATCGGCGAGGCCCCGGGCCGCGATGAGGATCGTGTGGGCAAGCCGTTTGTCGGGCGTGCGGGTCAGCTGTTGGATCTGATGATCAAGGCAATAGGCCTGTCGAGGGACGCGGCCGAGGCGCGCTCCGCTGTCTACATCACGAATGTCCTGCCGTGGCGCCCGCCGCAGAACCGCGATCCGAAGCCCGAGGAAATCGCGATGATGCTGCCGTTTGTACAACGCCATGTGGATCTGGTGAACCCTGATCTGGTGGTGTTGATGGGCAATATCAGCTGTCAGGCGGGGATGGGGCAACGCGGGATCACCCGGTTGAGAGGCACCTGGGCGGAGGCCTATGGCAAACCGGCCTTGCCGATGTTTCATCCGGCCTATCTGTTGCGCAAGCCCGAGACCAAGCGCGAGGCCTGGGCGGATTTGTTGAGTTTGCAGGCGCGGCTGGTGGGACAATGAAAATACTGGCGTTTTCCGATTTGCATTTGTCACGTGGCCGCGCCGCCGCTTTGGTGGAGGCCAGCGCCGGGGCTGATCTGGTGATCGGGGCGGGGGACTTTTGTAACAAACGAGACGGGCTGCCAGAGGCAATGGCGATGCTGGAGGGCCTGAAAGCGCCTTGCGTGATTGTACCGGGCAATTGTGAAAGCGACGAGGAACTGCGGGCAGAGGCCCTTGCGGGCATGACCGTTTTACATGGGCAGGCCGCTGAGGTGGCTGGGTTGCAGATATTCGGGTTGGGCTACGGCGTGCCGGTCACGCCGTTTGGAGACTGGAGCTGTGATTTGTCCGAAGAGGAGGCAACGGAGCTTTTGGCGCCCTGCATGCAGGCCGACCTCTTGGTGTTTCACTCGCCCCCCAAGGGCATTGCCGATGTCACAGGGACGGGGGTCTCCGTCGGCTCCACCGCAATCCGGGACGCCATCGCACGGGTGCAGCCGCAATTGGCGGTGTGCGGGCATATCCATGACGCCTGGGGGGAACGGGGTCACATTGGTGAAACTGAGGTTGTCAATTTGGGGCCGAGCGTGAATTTGTTCGAAGTAACGCCCTCAAGGTAGAAAGAGGCCGGTTTCATGTCCCGAATAGACGAAAACCTAGAATTCATCCCCGTTCGCATTGCCGTGCTCACAGTCAGTGACACGCGCAGGCTGGATGAAGACAGATCCGGCAATGTGCTGGTCGACCGCCTACAGCGTGCGGGCCATTCCCTCGCCGAGCGGTGCATTCTGCCCGATGAGCGCCCCCAGATTGCCGATCAGCTGCGCGCCTGGATCGCGGACGCGAGCGTCGATGTCGTGCTCACCACTGGCGGAACGGGCCTGACGGGTCGCGACGTGACGGTGGAGGCGCACCGGGATGTCTATGAGAAAGAAATCGACGCGTTCGGCACGGTCTTCACCATGGTTTCCATGCAAAAGATCGGCACGAGTGCGGTGCGATCTCGGGCGACGGCGGGTGTGGCGGGTGGCACGTACCTGTTTGCGCTGCCCGGCAGCCCCGGTGCGTGCAAGGACGCGTGGGACGAAATTTTGGGGCGTCAACTGGACTTCCGTCACAAGCCCTGCAATTTCGTTGAGATCATGCCGCGACTGGATGAACACCTGCGACGGAAATAGCCGAGCGGCACGTAAAACCCTGCACAGAGTTGATTTGCGGGGCTTTTACCTCCATTTCAATGCGACAAGAATGGTGTTGAGGCAGGGGTTCCCACCCAAATGCGTTTTCTTAGGCAAAGTCTTAGTGGACTGTTTATGTTGGCCCTGTCGCTGGGCCTTTTGGCCTATGCTGGACAGGGCATTGTGAGCGCGTTCCAAGACCGCATGGCCGAAGAAAACAAGGCGCCAGACCGTCAGGAACGGGAGTTTGTGGCCTCGATGATCACAGCACAGACCGGAACCATCACGCCGGTCCTGACCGCCTATGGTGAGGTGCAAAGCCGGAGGATGCTGGAGATACGTGCAAAAACCTCCGGCACGCTGGTGGAGTTGTCGGAGAGTTTCGAAAACGGTGGGATGGTTGAATCCGGTGATCTTTTGGCCGTGGTC
>JBCBWJ010000162.1:0-6691 GCA_039817165.1 Pseudomonadota bacterium
CCATTGAAGCATTAAAGATGACATTCTCTGCGCCCTCTAAAGAGCGTCTATCTTGGATCGCGATGTTGCTGGAAAAGTCACAATTTATTGAAATCCAAAGTCAAAATGAGCGCGAGATGTGCAATTGACAAATCTGACAATTAAAGTCAGGATATAGATGCCAGTTGCGCAGTTAGCAGCAAGCAAGGAGTAACGACACGTCTTAAAGGACACTTGCAAGGTTTGCCGAAATGCGCACGGACAGCACGACAGAACGCTACATTGAATTGTTGATCAATGCTTTTGATCTGGGCTTTGCCAACGGACTGAGCCTCGAATGGTTGATCGACAGAATAGAACAAACTGACCGGACCGATTTGTGACAAATAGCAATCTTGGGCGCACGGCTTTTGGGCCTGCATGAACCTGCAGCGTCACTGTTTTTGAACAACTCTCAACACCACCCGTTTCACCTAGGGACAATCACTCATGAACACTCTTCAACTGACAACTTGCTGTGTAGCTCTCAGTATCGGCAGTACGGCAATGGCAGAGGAGGCCACCAAGGCCTCCGTATTGCAGACATATGCTGACATCGCCGAGGCAAAGTATCAGGACAGTTTAGCAACGGCGCAACGCCTGCAAACAGCAGTGGACGGGCTGTTGAGCGATCCATCCGCAGTGAACATGCAAGCAGCCAAGGATGCTTGGCTTGCCGCGCGCGTACCGTATCAGCAAACTGAGGTGTTCCGCTTTGGCAATGCCATCGTTGATGATTGGGAAGGCAAGGTGAATGCTTGGCCACTTGATGAAGGCTTGATTGACTATGTGGATGCCAGCTACGGCGGAGCCACAGATGAAAACGCAGCCGCTGTTTTGAACGTTGTGGCCAATGCAAGCTTTACACTTGCCGGCAAAACCGTAGATGCCTCGCGAATCACGCCTGCGCTTTTGGAAGACACGCTGCAAGAGGCGGATGGCGTCGAGGCCAATGTTGCCACAGGATACCATGCGATTGAGTTTCTCTTGTGGGGTCAGGATCTGAACGGTCACGGCGCGGGCGCGGGCAACCGGCCCTGGACAGACTATGCGGCAGGTGACGCGTGCACGGGCGGCAACTGTGACCGTCGGGGTGAATTTTTGCAGGCTGCGACCGATCTGCTGATCACGGATTTGGAATGGATCGTGGAGCAATGGTCTGAAGGAGGTGAGGCGCGCAGCACCGTCCTGTCCGATGAAGATGTGGGCATTGCAGCAATGCTGACTGGCATGGGATCGTTGTCTTATGGTGAAACGGCGGGAGAGCGTATGCGCCTTGGCGTCATGCTCAATGACCCAGAGGAGGAGCATTCCTGCTTTGCGGACAACACCCACAATGATCATTTTTACAACGGGGTAGGCATACAATCCGTCTATATGGGCAGCTATACGCGCATCAACGGTGATGTCGTGGCAGGTGCATCGCTGTCTGATCTTGTGGCGGCGGTTGACCCAGGTTTGGACGCGGAAATGAAGGCCAATCTGTCCGGCGCTGTTCTGGCGCTTGGCCGGATCAAAACAGCCGCTGAAAGTGGGTTCACCTATGACATGATGCTGGAGCGTGGCAATGCGGCGGGTGAAGCGTTGATCATGGGGGGCGTCAACGGCCTCATTGATCAGACACGTAGCATTGAACGGGTTGTTTCAGCGCTGGGTGCACCCGAGATTGAAATCGAAGGTTCTGATAGTCTCGATAACCCCGAAGCGGTGTTTCAGTAACTCCCTTTTGGTGGGGCGCCTCGCCCCACCAGCATGACCGTAGGCAGGGCGTACCGCCCCACCCCCGACCAATGCTCAGCATTGGCACCTCTATCTCTATGGAAAGCTGCCCAAACAGGGCATATGCACAATCTTAAGGATCAACCATGCGCGACTATATCATCGTTCCCGCAGCAGCCCTCGTATGCCTGCCGCTTGCATCACACGCCGAAGGGTCTGGGGTGGAATTCTCTTCGGAAATCGTAATCGAGCTTCAAAATGACTACAATTTTGACTCTGACGATCCGACAGCCGAACTCAACGATACGTTCTTCACGATTGAGGGTGCCTTTGGCTTATCCTTTGGCGCTGGATCTTCGGTGAACGCCTCGACAGTGATCGAGCCATTGCGCGACCCAACCGGTGATCGTTTCGTAGAAGATCACGGGCTATACTTCGAAGAGCTGTACTACGCTCAGGAGTTCAGAGGCGTTGAATTTGTACTGGGTAAATTCAATCCGCTCTTTGGCACAGCCTGGGATGTGGCGCCGGGAATCTACGGCGTGGATTTTGCGGAAGACTATGAGATCACAGAACGCCTTGGCGTTGCTGTAAACGTGCCAGTCTTTGGTGATGCCCATGTGCTTCAATTCGCGGTTTTTCAGGCCGATCGTACGATCCTGAGCGACTCGTTTGGCTTTGAAAGAGGACAGACAAATATCTCGGCAGGCGGTGTATCGAACACCAACGGCCTGCGGTCATTCAGCGCGTCTTTGAACGGTGAATTTGGCGCGACGACATACAATGTCGGCCTCCAACACCAAGAGGCCGGCACCGGTGACGCCAAAGAGCAACAAGGGATCGCAGCAGGCCTGACCCATACGATCAGCAATGTCGAGTTGCTGGGTGAGGTTATCTATTTCGAAGGGTTTGACGGAACCACCGCTGACGCCTTCTATTTCACCGCAGGTGCAAGTGTCCCCATTGGTCCGGTTTCGGTGTCGGGCGTGTATTCGCTCCGCGACATCGATAACGCGCCCACAGATAATTTGTTCACCGTGTCCGGAGAAGTCGAAATTCTCGACAATGTGTCAGCCTCCCTTGGATATCGTTTTGGTGATGAAGGCGGCGTGGATACGCAGACATTGGGCACGCTCATTGTCGTAGAATTCTAAGCCACGTCCGAGGCTTACAACATAGTTCAGAGCGACGCTGTGATGTTGCTCTGAACGAAACACGCTGGGGCCAGCTTGGTTACCGTGCTGGCAGATAGAAAAATCTCCTCCCGCCTCCCTGATGCAATTCACCGCGTTGGTTTTCAGTGGGGCATTTGCGATAAAGCGCTAAGTCACGCGCACGTTGTTGGCTCCGTTCGAAGGCGTAAAACCCTAGCTATGCAGATGAAGATCGTCTCTTTTAGTTTTCGTGGCTTATTCGTCGCGGTTGTTGTGACGAGCACACATGTGTTTGCATCGGATGGCATCGCCACGTGGTATCAAGATCCGCATCTCAATGTTATCGCGCGTACATCAGAGGAAGCTGTGCGCATCCAAGATGTGACAACCCACACCACAGATTTTGAACGCGCGGAGGCTTTTGAAGCAAATTCGGGCGGGGCTGCCTCCGTTCGCGCAACGACGAACGTGAATGCGTTCTCTTTTCCATCAAGCAATTTGCGGTTTGAGGATGAACTGACCTTTCGGGTCGGCAATGGGCTGTTTCGTAAGCTTTGGGTGTCGTCGCCGTCGTCCACGCTTGCCTCGGATGGGTTGGGGCCGCTTTACAACGCGCGGTCTTGTCAGCGTTGCCATATCAAGGATGGTCGAGGGCACCCTCCAGAAGGGCCAGAAGACAACCCAATTTCAATGGTTTTAACCGTTTCAATCCCGGGCGACGCGGCAGCCAAGACCAAGGATTTGAAGGCAGAAATCGAAGGGTATATCAGCACCCTGCCGGATCCAACCTATGGCCATCAATTGCAAGATTTCAGCCTGGCCGGGCATCAAGCCGAATACACGATGACCATCACATATGAGGACATTTTGGTGCCGCTATCAGGCGGTGAGGTCACGTATCTGCGCAAGCCCACCTACCACACGGATGATCTGGGCTATGGCCCGCTCCATCCAGAAGCCATGTTCAGTCCGCGCGTGGCGCCGCAGATGATCGGCCTGGGGCTGTTAGAGGCAATCCCCGCAGCTGACATTCTGGCCCTCGCAGATCCTCAGGACGAAGACGGCGATGGTATCTCAGGCCGGGCCAACATCGTTTGGTCGAGGGAATATGATCAACCGATGCTGGGCCGGTTTGGGCTTAAGGCTGGACAACCCACATTGGTGCAACAATCCGCAGCCGCCTTTGCCGGCGACATTGGCATTTCGAGCCCTCTTTTTCCGGACCCTTGGGGCGAATGCACCAAAGCGCAGGCCGATTGCCGCACAGCACCACACGGTGACGGGGATGATCGCGGATTTGAGATTGATGATGAAGGCCTTGATCTTGTGGCGTTTTACAGCCGCAATCTGGGCGTGCCCATGCGCCGTGACGTCAGCGATCCACAGGTGCTGCGCGGCAAAGAGATTTTCTACACCACAGGCTGCGTTGCGTGCCATCAACCCGCTTTCGTCACGCATAGGCTTGCTGATGAACCTGAACGAAGTTTCCAGTTGATCTGGCCTTACACCGATATGCTGCTCCATGACATGGGGTCAGGGCTTGCCGATAACCGACCGGAGGCACGAGCCACCGGAACAGAATGGCGAACGCCACCCCTATGGGGGATTGGCCTGACGGAGCAGGTTTCAGGGCATACGTATTTTCTTCATGACGGACGAGCGCGTTCCCTTTTGGAAGCGGTCCTTTGGCACGGCGGTGAAGCACAGGCACAGCGTGACGCGGTGGTGACAATGCCGCCAGAAGATCGCGCCGCACTAATCAGATTTCTGGAGAGTTTATGATGCGTCTTACCCTCGTCACGATCCTCGCTTTGGTGGCGCAACCGCTTTGGTCGCAAACACCGGATCTGACTGCGGTTGTTGATGAGCACATTTTGCCGAGATATCAAGCTTTGGCCGACGAAGCATCTGACCTCGCAACCGCGGCTGCCAAACCATGCGATGCAGACCGTTCAGATTTGATCCCCGCATATCATGACGCGTTTGATGCGTGGATCGGCGTGAGCCATCTACGCTTTGGACCGTCGGAAAAAGATGATCGCGCTTTCGCGCTTGCCTTTTGGCCTGATCCGAGGGGCTCAACACCCAAAACCTTGGCGTCCTTGATGCGCGATGAAGACCCGGTCGTGAAAGACCCCACTGATTTTGCAAAAGTCTCCGTCGCCGCGCGCGGGTTTTACGCGATGGAGTTTCTGTTGTTTGATGCGCAGTTTGTAGCGGCTGAAAACAGCTCTTATCACTGCGCGCTTGTGCGGGCCGTTGCCAATGATATTGCGGCCAACGCGTCGGCGATATTGTCCGACTGGCAGGGGGAGTATGGAGCCCTTATCGCGTCACCGGGAAACGACACATATCGCACAAAGGATGAAGCCGCACAGCAGATTTTTACAGCGGTTTCCACCGGGCTTGAGTTTACATCTGTTGCGCGGCTCGGGCGGCCTTTGGGCACTATCGAGCGGCCACGCCCATCCCGGGCCGAAGCTCGGCGCTCTGGACGGTCTTTGCGGCATGTTATCTTGTCGCTTGAAGCCACCAAAGAGCTCACCGCCCGTCTGACATCTGACCGAGAAGACATCGTCCGTGCTTTTGATGCCTCATTGGAATATGCCCGCGGGCTGAATGACCCAGGGTTCGCTGGCGTGGCAACACCAGATGGGCGGTTCCGTGTAGACGTGCTCCAAACCCAGATCAATGATCTGCGCCGCATCCTGAGCACAGAAATCGGGCCCGAACTTGGTGTGTCTGCAGGGTTCAATTCTTTGGATGGTGATTGATGCCAGATCGTCGGTTTTTCATCTCCGGGCTGCTGGCAGCTGGCTTGACCCCCAGGACAACATGGGCGGATGTTGGCGCTCCGGCGTATCTTTCAGCCGGCAAAAGACCGGATGGTGCTTATGTGCTGTGCGGGCTAACGGCGGCGGGGGACATCACCTTTCAATTGCCTCTTCCGGCGCGCGGCCATGCAGCAGCAGCCCACCCCACGCTGGCCCAGGCCGTCGCTTTTGCGCGCAGACCTGGGACATTCGCCATTGTGTTGGATTGCTTGACCGGTGCTGAAAATGCGCGTCTCACACCACCCAAAGGGCGCCATTTTTATGGTCATGGCACATTCTCAGAAGATGGTGATTTGCTCTTTACGACCGAAAATGACATCGACACAGCGCGAGGAATGATCGGCGCTTGGGATGTCAGGCGCGCCTATACTCGGATCGGAGACTTTCCGTCTGGCGGGATCGGGCCGCACGATATCAAGCTGATGCCCGATGGCGAAACACTTGTTGTCGCTAATGGCGGAATTGAAACCCATCCTGAAACTGGCAGAACGAAACTCAATATTCCAACAATGCGCCCGAACCTAAGCTACCTTCGACTTGACGGTGCGTTGATCGACCAGCTGGAAATGCCAAGCGCACATCGTAAAAACTCTATCCGCCATCTGGCTGTGGCACGGACGGGTGCTGTGGCTTTCGCCATGCAGTGGCAGGGCGATCTTCATGAAGATCTTCCGCTTCTTGGAATGCATGACCCGAAGAAAGATGAGCTTCAAATGATGGATGCCGCTTCCGTGAGGCACATGAATGGATACCTGGGAAGTGTGGCCATAACTTCGGATGGCGGGCGCGTCGCAACTACGTCTCCGCGCAGCGGCAGGCTTCAAGTATTTCAACACTGTCAACTCCAGGACGAGATCGTCAAGTCAGATGTGTTCTTTGTTTAAACCGCTTGTCGAAGTCACGTGCCCTGTACCTGTGGTGCTCATGAATCCGTCTTCGAGGGGCGCCACTCCGCACACATCTGAC
>JBCBWJ010000163.1:0-6687 GCA_039817165.1 Pseudomonadota bacterium
TCCGCATTGCGCGAGGCCGGAGAGGCCGCGCAAGCCATTGAGGTGTCCGTGGCTGGTGTGCCCGCCATTGTCGCCCGCATTGACCGGATCGCGGCGAGCGCGGAAGAGGTCAAGCTGGATCAATTGGCAAAAGAACTGGAAAGCGTTCTGAACACCGCCTCACAGCTCTTTGGTGACGCAAGCGAGGCCGAGTTGCCCACCGCACTGGCCGGGGCCTTGACCGAAATGGATGCCGCATTGAAAGACTTGCGCGAAGGCGGGGCCGTCGCCAATCTAAACGCGACCATGGCCTCAGCCAAAGACGCCGCCGCCGCGGTGGAAAAAGCCGCCGATACCCTGCCCACCCTGGTGGTGCGCATTCGGGCCACCCTGGGCCAAGCGCAGCGTACCTTGGCCGATTTCGATGAAGACAGTAATTTTGGGCGCGACACATCCGCCGCGCTGCGCGAAATCCGGCAAGCGGCCGAGGCCCTTGGTGATCTGGCGCGCACCATTGAACGCAATCCTAATTCCCTTATCCTGGGACGGTAAATCATGAGACACACAGCCATCATAGTCACGGCCCTTCTGCTTGCGGCCTGCGGCGGCAACGAGACCCTGATCACCTCACCTGAGGTCAAGCTGACGGAAAAGGTCTCCACCAGCTTCCGCAGCATCGAAGTGCTGGAGGTGTCTTTGCCCGACTACGCGACGGGCGATGAGGTGGCGCTGGAAAACGACGGCACGCTGTCGCTGTCACGTGCGCTTTGGGCCGATGATCCGACCCGGGCCGTGACCTTGAGCCTTGCGCGCAACCTGACCGAAATCACCGGCAAGACCGTGGCGCCAGAACCTTGGCCATTTGACGATGGCGCATCTGCCCGCGTGGATGTGCGGGTCGAACAGATGTTGGTCTCTGGCGGGCAGATGCAGATGTCAGGCCAGTATTTCGTGACCGATCTGGACGGGCGCGGGCGCGATGAGGCAGAACTATTTGATCTCAGCGTCCCGATTGAAACGGTGACCCCTCAGACAGCTGCCGAGGGCCGTGCGCAACTGGTCGCCACGCTCGCGCGCACAATCGCCAAAGACGGGCTGTAAAGACCTTAGAAGTCGTCGTCGGCAAATAGGTCATCGTTGTTGGTCTCACCGGGACCCACTTCTGTCGTGCCGCCAAACGGCTCCCGTCCGTCGGGCAACGGATAACCACCGAAATCCACCTGACAGCGTTGATCCTGCGCGCTGGTGTCTGACCCGCAACGAAGGTCGATATCAGGAGGGGTGAAACGCCCATTGCTCACCGCGACGTTGGCACCTGTCGTTTGGCCTGCGTCCGGAACAGCCGTGCTATCGAGAATGGCCGCGAAGGTGGTGGGCGTTTTCATGACGCGCAAAGCGCCATCCTGACCCACCACGCAGGAAAAGCCTGGGTTGCGAACGAATTTCTGACTGCCTGTGACCGCACACACCATGCGGCCCGACAGCAGGTTGGCCTGATTGGCCGCACTCACATCAACCACGCCGCCCAGAACACCGAGCGCCATATTTGGTGTGCGCACAATGATAGGTTTTGACTTGGTGCTGTCAGAACCGGTAAACCGCGCAACTCCGCTTATCATGCGCACCGCTATCGTGGCCTCACGCCCCGCGAGGGCGACAATATCGCTTGAAAACTGGATCGAGGAGTTCGGACCCAACTTAGCCGAAGAGCGATCAGAGAACTGAAACTGTGAAATGCCGGTCTGATTGGTGCGCACGGTGTCGTTTTGGAAAACCGGCTGGCCAACGGCCATCTGGCGGTTGTCGCGGATCACCTGCGTTTGCATGCCAGCAACCACCCCAACAGCGTCTTGGGCCAGGGGTGCATTTGGCAGCGCGAATGCCCCAACAAGCGCGAAGGAGGCAAGGAAACGATGCATGTCAGAACCTCTTGCGTAAGCTTACGGACCAGAGAAAATCGTCAAACTCACCATTGGGCAAACTGCTGTTTTGATCGATCGCCTGCAGCTTTAGGCGCAGATCAAATCCGTTGCCGAATGATACCTCTTCGGAAACAGACGCGGTCACCCTGTCGACATCGAGCGGGATGATCGGCGAAATGAAGGGTGTAACCCTACGCGCATCGGCAATGTCGTAGCCAAGTGTCACGCGCGCCAGCGCATCAAGACTGCCCCCGAACAAACGATGGGTATAGTCAGCGCGTGCTTCCGCCCCGTAGACATCGCTCGACGCCTGACTGTTGCCGCGCTGAACACCTGCATAAACCTCGCCGCCCGCGCTCCATCGTGGGGATATCCGCTGCGCATAGCTCAGCCGAACCACACCGGTTCTCAGGCTGGATCCAAAAGGCTGTTCGGCTTGAGTGTAGACATAACCAAGCGAGGTTCTGGAATAGTTTGTCTGACGCGTTCCGCCGACATAGGCCTCCCAAAGATCGAAAGTGCCCAGTTGACCAAGCAAGTTCGTGTCATCCAGCCGATAAGCCCCGCGCACGTCCAGTTCATAGCCTTCGAAATCAAGAAAAATGGGCCGTGTATAAGCCAATTCGAGCCCATAGCTCTGCCGGTCAAAATCGGTCAGCGAGGCGTCAAAATCCGAATAGGTCGCCCAAACACGGGCCGAGATGCGATCGGCGCGCGGCGTGCCCAGCGTCCACGTGACTTTGCTTGTACCTGTCACGGAGTAGAATTCGCCACTTTGTTCCGGCAAGATGAGAACAGGCACGCCAAAAACAAGAATGCTTGGGCCCGAAGCAGAGGTCAGGATGTTACTGCGTTGGCCGAAAGTGAGGGTCACAGAGTTCGAAAACCGAACGCCGCTTTGACCAGATCGCACTGCCGGTTCAAAGCGGGCCATCCGGCTCAATTCTTCCTCGGACGGGCCGAGCGTGCGGGCTGCATCAAATTGCCGTTTCGCCTGCGCGTAAGAACCCAAGCGGAAATACATCACCCCCAGTTCAATCCGCAGCTTCGCGTCGCGCGGGAAATAGATGAGCAAGCGTTCGAGTGCCGTGATCGCCTCATCGTAAGCGCCCTGATGAGACGCGATAACCGCGATTTCCCAAAGGAGGTCGAAATTCTCTGGCTCGCGTTCCAACTGCGCGAGTTTCCCTTTCAGCACTGCCTCGGAGTAAAGCTGAGGCGTCTCAACGCTTTGCGCTGATGCTGTGAAAGCACCAAAAACCAGGGCGACGGACAAAAGAAACTTGGAAACCAACAGGCTGACAGTATGCATAATCCGTCACCAGTGAGCTATGGACGACTTTTTCGAGAGCCTAGTAAAGGCCACTTTACGTGTTAATTCAATCCTCCGGGGAGAAATTGTAGAGCCGTGTTTCCATCTTGCGCCCTTTGAGTGTTACCGTGCCAGCAAGCCGTTTCTGGTTCATCCGCGTCTTTGGCACAGCCTCTTCGCTCAACAACAAGGTCGCGTCAAAGTCTTTGCATTGGCTTTCGATCCGGGCAGCGGAATTGACCGTGTCGCCCACGGCGCTGTAATCCACCCGTTTTTCAGAACCAAAATTGCCCACCGACGCCTTACCGGTGTGTACGCCCACACCCACCCGAAGATCGCGCCCGCCAAGTATGGTTTTCCAGTACGGGTCCGCCTGCACATGGTCGTTGAGAACGGCAATCTGGCGAACAATGTCGACGCCCGCCTCAAAGGCCATCTCGCGGTGATCGGGCTGATCGATCGGGGCGTTCCAGAACGCCATCACCCCGTCCCCTAGAAATTTGTCAATGGTGCCGTCATGGGCGAAGATCACATCAGAGATTACACTTAGGAACTTGTTCACAAGCGCCACGGTGTCCGCTGCACTGAGGGTCTCGCTGATCGATGTGAACCCGCGGACGTCCACGAACATGACCGTGATTTCACGCGTGGCGGGCTCCATCACGTGGCCTCCACCTTGGCGGGCAAGCCCATCAACGATCACGGGCGAAAGATACCGGGCAAACTCCGTGCGCAATTTGGATTTGGTGATCTCGGCCTCGATCACACGGCCTGCAAAGCCTATCAGCACCGTGATCGCACCAGCCAATCCTGCGGCATTGGGATCTATCAGGTAATGAACCTGAACCGCCCCGCTGCCCGCCGCCCAGGACGGCGCGGAGAATGCCAGAAGGCTTGCGGCCCATGGCGCAAAAACCGCCAGAACGGACAAAGCCATGCGCACGACTTGCTCTCGAATTCGCGAGGAAAGCGCCAGGATCACAGCGATGCAAACGGCCCAAATCAACACAAATTCAATCCAGCGGGCGGCAGGCGGCACATGCAGATATTCCCCCGAAATGATCTGCTCGGCCGCCATGACCTGCATGTCTATCCCGCGTCTGAGCGTGCCAAGCGAACCTGTGGCACGGTCCCCCATGCCGATGCCGCGGCGGCCGATAAAGACAATTTTTCCGTCCACGGCTAAGGCCGCCTGCCCCGCCATGATCTCTGTCGCGGACAAGACCGTTGCACCGATCTCAACGCTTTCGTAGAGCCGCATCGCACCGCTGTTGGACACCGGGATCGACGTCTCGCCCAGTTGCACAGCACGCAGTCCCTGAAAATCACGCAGCACCGATCGATCCGCTTGTGTGCTTTTGATGATGTATTGCGTCTCACCGAGACCGACGCGCACCGCTTCTAACGCAAGAAAAAAACGCAACTCCGTGCCAAATTCCGATCCATCGCCCGCCCCCACGACCAAGGGCAGTTCGCGCAACACGCCGTCGGCGTCGCTCGACACCATGACATTTGCAACGCTGTAGGCGGCATTGGCCAGCGGGGTAAGCGGTTCAAGATAGTCATCAAACAGCGGAATGTGATTTATGGGGTCAGAGCCAATGCTGAAATACCCAGGCGCAAAGACCGGAAAGCTGCGTTGCATGGGTCCGGTGGGCGCGCGCCCCTGAACCGACCGAAACGACCCCAATATTACAGGGCCGCGCGCGATGGCTTCCTGCAACGCCGCGTCGGTATCAAGCACGGCCACGTTAGCGATCTCATCGCCAAGCACCTTGGTCAGTTCATCCGGGCTGAACCGGTCGGGATGGGCAAAGTTGATGTCCATGACCACCATGGCTGCGCCACCATCAAAAAGCGCGTGCACCAGCTCTGCCGTCTTGTTCCGCGGCCAGGGCCATTGGCCAATTTCCTCAAGTGAGACCTCGTCGATGGCCGCCAGAACAAAGGGGCTTTCTTCAGGCACCTTACGGGGAGAATAGCGCACTAGACTGTCGAACCAGTAAAGCCTTAGCTGATTGAGCGTCTCGTTTTCCGCAAGCCGCATGCCGCCAAAAACAAGCGGGATAAGAAGGAGGCCAAAGATCCAGTTGCGCAGCATGACAGGACTCTAACGGGTTCTGCCCGCGGATTGAATCCTTTCATGTGGCAAAGCCATCGAGACCAGAGGCGTTCCAAGGGCTGGCCTGCATCGGCCTTGCTGTTTGGACGCGTGAGTGATTTGTTGGAAGTGTCGTTGTCGAAGTACACAGGACAGACATGGGTAAAGCGGCCAAATTCACACGACGGGCGAGCCTCATTCTGGGCGGTGCGGCGGCTGGTTATGCGCTTGGGCGGTCCTGGGCACCGGGGCTGAGCCAGCTGGAAGGCGTGGCGCAACTGGACAGCGCGACCGGCGAGATGCTCAATGACGCAAGCCAACTTTCCGCGACCCCCATTCACATTCATACCCGGCCAACGTCGCATGGTGACGCACTGATAGAGGTGTTTCGCAAAGAGTTGAAAGAGGCGACAGCCGAGGGGCGACCCGTCAATGTTGGCGCTGCGCGGCATTCCATGGGCGGGCAGGCGATCCCGCGCGGCGGGCATGCCATCACCGTCGACAATGCCTGGATCGAAGTGGACACGGACAAACAAACCTACCGCGCCAATGGCGGTGCACGGTGGTCGGATGTGATCACCAAAATCGATCCGCTGGGCTTCAGCCCCGCTGTGATGCAATCGAACCATGATTTCGGCATTGCGGCGACGTTTTCGGTGAATGCGCATGGCTGGCCTGTGCCCTATGGGCCGATGGGCGCAACGGTAAGATCTGTGCGCATGGTGCTGCCAAATGGCGAACTGGTGACCGCATCGCGCAGTGAAAACCCGGACCTCTTTGCGATGGCGATGGGGGGCTATGGCCTTGTGGGTCTCATCGTCGACATGGAGGTCGACATGGTGCCGAACCAGCGCCTTGTGCCCGCGTTTGAGGCCATGCCAGCCGAAGAGTTCCCCGACCGGTTCCGCGCTGCCGTAGATGACCCGCACAAACCCATGGCTTACGGTCGACTAAACGTCGATCGCGCACATTTCTTTGAAGAGGCGCTTTTGGCCAGCTACTCCCCTTCCCCCGATCAAACGGAAATCCCCGTCGCAACCGGGTCCGGCGCACTGTCGCATCTGGCCTCTTACATCTATCGCGGTCAGGTGGGACGCGAAGGGATGAAGCGGCTGAGGTGGTGGTTCGAGAGCGATCTGGGGCCGATGATTGCCGGCGAAAGCACGCGCAATTCGCTGATGAACGAACCGGTCGTGACGCTGGATGATCGTGATCCGACACGCGTTGATATCTTGCATGAATATTTCGTGCCCTTTGATGCCTTCGGCGGCTTCCTGAACGCCTGCCGAGAGGTGATCCCCAACGCCTTTGTTGAGTTTTTGAACGTCACCTTGCGGTTTGTGGACACCGACCCGACCAGCTTGCTGGCGCAT
>JBCBWJ010000164.1:0-6674 GCA_039817165.1 Pseudomonadota bacterium
AGCCGCTCAGGCCCCGCCGCCAACCCCTGCAGCGCGCCGGCCACAAGCCCCGGAGAGGCCATGCGCGCCCCGTCGATCAACACGCCAACCTGCGGCCCACGTGCCAGCAACACCCCGTAATTGGCCGCATGACAGGGCGAAACCTGCGCTTTGGGCAAATGCACCACCCGCGCATTGGGCGCGGCCGTCAAACAGGCCTCCACATCCGCGGGGTGCGCAGAACCGTTGTCGACCACGATGATCTCATACTGCTCAGCGCCCACACCTGCCTGCCGCTCCGGCGACAGCGACGCCAGTGTCCTCGGCAATTCCCGCGCCATGTCATGGGCCACAACGACCAAAGACAGCGTCGGCACATCCGGCACCAAGGGGCCAAACCGTTGCTCCGCGACCATGTTGGCGGTGCGCGCGCCACCCCCCGGTCTGGCGGCTTGCGTCAACCCGCCAATGGGCTGAGGCTGCATCACCTGGTCCAGCTCAGGGATCGAGGTCACATCATAGGCCCCGTCCAGAATATCCGCCTCAATCGCCGCGTAGTTGTCGCGCAGAACCGTGTTTTCCGGGTCCACACCCGACACCACGGCCAGCCCCTTGCGATAGGGCCCGATGAAGGTCTCGAACACCGACACGCTCAGATCGGGGCGGTATTTGCGCAGGATCGGCACGATCTTGAACACATCCCCGCACCACGCGTTGTAGCGCCGCTCGCGCCAAACCATCGGCATCTGTTCGGGCAGCACGTCGTCAAACAGGATCACCCCGCCGGGGCGCATCCACTTTTCTGCCTCGATGAAGTCGCGCAGCACAAATTCCGCCAGATGCATCCCGTCGATAAACGCCAGGTCAATCCCACCCTTGAGCACCTTCGCGCAGCGCGCCTCATTGGCAAAGAAGTCATCGCTCTTCTCGCGAAACACCCGCGTCGGCGCATTGAACGCGCTTTGCAGCATATAGGCCGGGTCGACCCCGACAGAGGGGCATTTGGCCAGCCCAAGACTGTCGCCCGTGTCAATCCCGATCTCGAAATAGAGTTTGGGTTCAACGCTTTCATGGACTTTCTTCAAGCAGGTTAGATAGCTCAGCGCCTTGGGATCGGCCCCGTTGCGCTGCGCCGCTGTCTCCAGTAGCCCCAAGGGGGCAAGCGGCACGCGCGCCTTGCGCTCATCGGGCACCCCGCCAGAGGCCAGTTCCAGCGTCAGCTTGTCCGTCATGCCCGCCCGCAACCGGCCCACGAAGATATCCGCCAATTGCCGCTGCACCCGGTTGGATGCGCTGCCGAACTCGCGCGAAATGGTCGGAATGCGCTGCGTCACGCGCCGCATCTTGCCAAACGCAAAGGGGCTGCGCGTGTTCAGCACATCCTCATCGCCCGTGACCTCGCGATGCTTGCGACGGTAATCTTCCACCAGCTGATCGCGCTCTTCAGGCGAGCGTTGCGTGGTGGTGCCGCTGTGATCTTGATGAAACGTCCCTTCGCCGGGCAGCACGATATAGCTGTTCTCAGGCTCATGAATGAGGCGCGTGAAAATCTCCAGATTGGCAAACCCGCCGCCCGGCTCATCATAGCGCGGATCAAACCCGCCATAGCTGTCCAGCACATGACGCGTCGTGATCAGGCAGTTCGTCTCGACCGCGGCCACGTAGGTCCGGTGATACTGCTCGCCGGGATACACCGCATAGTCAAAAAGCGCATAGCCATCCTCGGGCCACCCCAACCGGCGGAGGGCCTCGTCCTCGGCCTCAAACGCCCGCGGCTGCGGGTTCAACGATTGGCTCTGCGCGCCCAGCATGTATTGCGGCACGTTGATCACCGGATTGGGAAACAGCGCCCAGGCATCGCGCGCATCCTTCACCACGCCGGGCGACAGCATGTGCGCCCCGTCGATCATCAGCGCGATCATGTCAAAATGCGCGGCTTCGAGTCCAGCGTTCAGCGCCGTAACGGGCGAGGGATGCCCCTCCACCGTCAGAACCTGCCGCACATGCGGGAACCGGGCCTGCAGATCATCGGGCAAGGGCGTGGGCGAGCCGTTGTTGACCAACACCACTTCGATCTGATCCTCCGGCATGCCCTGATAGGCCGGGGAACAGCTTTGCAACGTGCGCTCAATCTGGTCTGGGATGTCGTAGTAGACAATCACGAAACTGAGGCCCTCGAACCGGTTCGGCTGGGCCATGCGCGGCCTGTCCGCCGACAGCCGGTCCGTCACCCGGTCAAACAACGCCTGATAGCTGCGGTCGCGCTGCTTGAGACGGTCGCGCTCGTCCTCCAGCTTGCCGATATGGGCTTTCAACCGTTCAACTTCGGTTTCAAGGTTTCTCTGCTTGGCCATGATCCGTCCTGTGCCGCGCGGGCCGATGCCGCCATGATCACTGTGTCTGGTAATGAAATTGCCAGAGCGATACAACCGAGGCTCTGAGGAACATGGCGTTCATGACGCCGGGTCGTGGTGAAAGGGCAGGGATGATGGCGCTGAGGCTCGATCTCGAACGCGATGAGGCAGAAGATGCCCTGACGGCCGAGATTGCTCACAAGGCCGATCTGTTTCGCGCCGCGGGCCGGATCGGCGATCTCATTCGGCTGCGCGACGCACGGCTGCGCGCAGGGCTGGCCCAGGCAAAGGCTGGCCTTCTGTCTGCCGCCCGTCACACCGCCCGTACCACCGCCCGTCACACCGCCTGTCCGGGCATCCAAAGCCGTGTTGCTCAAGATGGCCCTGTGCCGGAGATGGATTTGTCTACGCCAGACCCTCTTGCCCTGCAGAGCGCGCTGGAGTTGCACGGTGTCGCGCTGCTCCGCAATGCCGTGCCCGTGCGCCGCACTCTTGAACTGCGTCGCATGTTTGAAGCCGCGCTGCTCGCCGGGCAGACCTTGCACCAGCTTGAACTGGATGACCTGCCTGATATCCGCCACACGGACAGCAAGGAGATGTTCTATCCCGTCCCCGAAAAAATCGACCTACCGTCCTCCGTCGCGCGGGCTTATCTCGGTGACCTGAACATTCTGAACACATTCATGTCGCCCCGTATCTCATTTGAATGGCTTGATGATTTGACAGCGCAAGGGGTCAAGGCCCTGCTGCAAGTCTTGCTGCAGGACGAGGTCCGGTTTCGCTGCGACACATGCCTCATCAGGCGCAGCCGCTCAGCAGACCCGAGCCCGGACTGGTCGCACGCGCCCGGTGGTTCAGGGGGCGGGGTGATGCTGTGGATGCCGCTTCACGACTGTGGCGAGGGTACAGAGCGCGCCGGGCTCGACATACGTATGCAGGGCCCAGCTCCGTTCGCCGGGCAACCGCGCCCCATGGCACGTCCGTTCTTTGCTGCAGGCGACGCACTCATGATCGCAAATTCCAACTTGATATCAATGCCTTCAGAGGCAAAATTCACTCAAGAAACCATCGCCATAGAGACCAGCTTCATCGCTCGGTCCCGGTGCGCGCCACAGGATCTGCCGGTCTTTTGGTGATCTCACCTGACGCGCAATCCGCGCGCCACAGCCTCACGCATGGCCTCAAGGTGGGGGTTCATTTTCATCGTCTCAACCGCACGTTTGAGCCGCGCTGCCCCGTGCTTACGGCGCAGTTCCTCCTGACCCTCCGCTGTCAGCCGTTCGCGCCGACTTGACCCGTAGCTCTTTGATTTGGCGTGAAAAACATATGTGTCATGCGCGAGCGCTACGCCGAACCCGGCATTGGTGGCGCGCAAGCAGAAATCATCCTCCTCGCCGAACCCACGCGGAAAACCTGCCTCATCGAAAGGCCCTATGGTCTCCACCACCGCGCGCTTGATCGTCAGGCAGAACCCGTTCAAAAGCGGCAGGCGCACCAGGTTGGGCACGGCCTTTGCCGCCTCTTCCACCACAGCGTCCACATCCGCCACGCCCATACCCCGTGGCAGTGCGTTGATCGCCCATCCGCCCTCGGGGCTTGAGCGTTCGGGCACCGATTGCCAGCTCGCCGCGTTCGACAGAGGCCCCACCAGGCCCAGATCGGGCGCCATCGCGAAACGTGCGGTGATCTTCTCCAGCCAGCGCGGCGGCGCAATCGTGTCACTGTTGAGAAGGGCGATCAGATCACTGTCTTGCGCGGCAAGTCCGGCATTGGCGGCCACGGTGTAGCCTCCGGGCGTCTCGCGCCGGACAACCTGCGCCAAGGGCACCCTTGCGGCAAAGGCCTGAAGATACTCTGCCGTCTCGGGGCCAGAGCCGTCATCCACGATGGTCAGCGTCAGTCGGTCTTGGTCAAACTGTGAGTTTTCAACGGATTGCAGGCAGGCTTTCACGTCATCCAGCGCGTTGTGCACGCAGACAACCACGTTCACCGATGGCAGGTTCAAGCGGCTTGCCCCAGCAACAGTCGTTCGCGCTCATTGTGGCTGTGACGCTCATAGATGATCCTCGGATCGGTGCGCATGCAAATCCGCGAGGGCGCGATATGGCCGATCTCAACCCCTGCGGCACGGCAGGCCGGTGGCAGGCTCAGCTGATCCCGGCGGCTCCCGCCATCAATGCGCGCCCACCATTCGGTATAGAGCTTGGTCACGCCCGGATGCGCCATCGTCGTCACCACAACGCTCGTCTCGATCAGCCCGGCATGGCGCGGGAACCCTTCGGCGCGCAGCCGCGCCAGATCCGCTTCGACCGTTTCCAACTCATCCTTGTTGAGTTCCATGCAGGTGCGTGCCTCCTCAAACACGCAAATCCGCAGCGGGTGCTTCCAGGAATGCACCGGCTTGTCCGCGTCCACCATCGCCAAAAGATCTCGCGGATGGGCATTGAGCGCCAAGTTCGCATCCATCCAGATCGCGTAATCGTAATCGGCAAAATACAGATGCGGGTGCGTTTTCACGAACCGAGCTGACCGCGTTGGATCGGCATCCACATAATCCAGCCCGCGTTTCTGCCATATTGATCCCGGCGGCACCGCGCCATCCGTAAACATGAAAAAGTCAACGCCATCAACGGGAACCGTCGGTTCTTTCATGTCGTCATAAGCGCCCACGATCGCCGAGAACACCGCGATACGGGGGCTCGCATCCTTGGGGGCGCGGATTTTGGCATAGGTCGGCGCATACCGGTCCAGAAAATGCAGCGCCGGACAGTCATCGGCCTCCAAAAGATCGGCGTGTGAGTGCTCATAGGCCTGCGTCACGAAAGTCCGCGACGGATCAAATCCCTTGCGCCACCCGGTATTGAGATAATGCGCCGCCGGTCCATCCGGATCACGCAGCGCCTCGGGATGTTGTGCCACGTAGAAATCCGCGTCAAAAATGTCGGCCTCGTTGAGGCAAGCGATGTCTGCCGCTGTCGCGCGAGGTCGGGGTTTTTCGTCCTCCGCTTCTGCCGCTCTGGGCGTGGCAGACACGGCCACTTCGCGCGGCGCAGCACCTCCGCCACGCAGCCGCGACAGGATGGATCGCAGCGGCCGGGTGAGGCGCCACAGGGTGGAGTGGGTCACCGCAAGGTAGTTGTGCAAATGCGACGCGGCTTCGGCCTCAAGCTCGGCTGAGCGCGCCCGCAGGCGTTTGACCTCGCGCCGCAAAGACGCCTCGGACTCCTGCAAGGTCCGGTGATGGTCGCGCAACGCCGTGATCTGTTCGCGCCGCAGATCCGAAGCCGCCGTGGCGGTCGCGGTTTGCCGCCGCATCTCTGCTAGGTCCGCGTCATAAGAAGTCAAAACGTGGCCCAGAACATGCTCTGACGTGTTCAACTGCGCACTCAGATCGCGCAAGGTCTGCAAGGCATGCCCGTCCTGCGCGTCCTGCGTCAACACGCGCAATGCATCATGACATTCGGAGATCAGACCATGGGTCAGATCATTGTGCATCAGGTCTTCGGAATTGCTCAACTGATGGCGGAACGTCGCGTTCAAAAAGGCTTCAACATCGCCCTTGACTGCATTGATATTGTGCGGAAATTCCTGCCCCAAGGCGGTCTGTACACCTGCAAGGCAATCACCCGGGTCAGCCAACAATGCGTCATAGGCCACAAACGCCCGCGGCAGGCCGTGACTGTCCTCCACCGCATCCAGCATGTAACGCAGCCATAAAAGGGCTGCGTGCCCTTCCGAGAGGTTATTGCGCAGCATCAAGGAGCGCATCACCTCAAGCGGGTTGCGCACCGCGATGACCACCTGCAGAGTCGTCTTGCCCTCAAGCGCGGCTCGGTAACGCGGCACCAGCCGGCACAGGCGCGGGTCTTTCAGCACCGCCGGCGCGCCTGCTTTGAATTCGTCGGCGATGATCGCGGTCAGGTCGGCTTCGAAATCACGCTGGCATTGGGCGGGCACCTTCGGAAGAGTGCCCGACACCCAATCGGCCCAGACCAGATCGGCATCCTGCATGTAGTCCTCGTTGCGGCGCACGATGGGCTGGCATTCCCAGTGCCCTCTGCGGTTCGAGGCGTTGTCCTTGATCAGCGTCTTGGGCAGGCCGTACCCCACAAGGCTCATCGCCCGCGTCAGCGCGGAACTTCCGCTGCGATGCGGGCCCAGAACCAGCAACAGGTCTGATGGCAAGGCCGTCTTCGGCATACAGGAACACCCTTCGATACACAGCGCCAAGACAGCGCTGAAACTTTACGCGCGGCACTTAGCTTTGAACAACGAGGGCAGGGCACAACCCCGGCATGGGCCATCCTCACCGGTGATCGGTGAGAAACCCCTGTTTCAACC
>JBCBWJ010000165.1:0-6670 GCA_039817165.1 Pseudomonadota bacterium
TTCCAGCATCGCGAAATCACCGTCCGAGTTGCCGCTGGCAAAGATCGGACGTTTGCCGATGCGGCTGTCGATGCCGACTGGCTTGCCTTCCTTGTCATCGACGAAATCAATGCCGGGCGACAGGATCAACTTGTCGTAAGGCACCGTTCCGCCACCGGCCAGTGACACCGTTTTGGCATCACGGTCGACACCGACAGCCCAATCATGCACGACGTTCACACCATTGGAGGCCAGACCGCCATAGCTGTGGCCAATGTCGTCGATCTCTTTAATGCCGCCCAGATAGAGGTTGGAAAAAAAGCAGGTGTAGTAGGTGCGCGTCGGCTCAATGAGCGTGACATCCACCTCGCCCTTGCTGTCCTTTGCAATGTAGCGCGCCGCCGTGGCACCCCCGGCCCCGCCGCCCACGACGACGACGCGGGGGTTGCCCGCCGCCATTACCATCGGTGCGGCCAAAGACCCCGCGACAGCCGCGGTTGAGCCTAAAAATACTCGTCTGTTCAATGTCATCACTTGTCTCCCGTAGATGATGGTTATTGTTCTATCCGGCCAAAATACGCGGCCAATGCGGCGATCTCCTCTTCGCCCAAACGCCCGGCAATCATTTGCATCACCGGATGAGTCCTTGTCTTGTTCTTGTATGCATGCATCGCGATCACGAAGTCCTCTTCAGGCCAAAGAACAATCGACGGTATGCCCGCATCGCCCCCTGACACCTGATGGCAGGTGGTGCATTCTCCACTGAGGTACTCGCCATATTCAGGGTCTCCCGTCAGCGCCAGAATGGCCGGATCCAGATCATGGTTGGAAGCGCGCTTGGTCGGGTCTGCTTCCGGAATGTCCGCAGGGTTGTCCGAGAAAACCCGCAGATATGAAATCAGAACGCGCCGCGCCTCGGCATCTTTCAGCCCCGGAAAGCTCATGCGTGTGCCCCTTGTGACCGCGCGCGGGTCTTCCAGAAACGCATCCAGCGTGTCGGCGTGCCACTCTAGCCCGTTGGTACCCGCCCGCTCGAAACTATCGGAATAAGGGAAATCCGAATGGCTGCCAGCGATGCGCCCAAACAGGCCGTTCAGATGCGGCCCAATGCGGTGCTCTGCCCCCTGCCCGACCTCGTGACAGCCGCTGCACTGCTCAAACAGGGCCTCGCCCGCTGCCATCTGCGACACCTCGGATGGCTCTGCAGCGGCAAGGTGCACAAGCGCCTCTTTTACCGGCACGGCCGTGTTTGCCGCCTCCTCACTCATCGAGAAAGGTGCTCAGGTACGCAATGATTGCTTCCTGATCTCCTTTCTTCTTGAGCCCGGCAAACGCCATCTTGGTGCCTTTCATGAAGCCTTTTGGATCCGCAAGGAACGCGGTCAGGCTGGCCTCATCCCACGTGCGGCCGTCCTCCAGCGCGGCTTTGAACGCGCTGGAATAGGAAAACCCGTCGACCGACCCCATGGGCCGCCCCATGAGTGCGTTGAGCTGTGGGCCAGACTTGTTCTTGGCCCCTTCGCCCACGGCATGGCAGGCGCTGCATTTCTTGAACACTTTCTCACCGGCCGCGATCTGCAACGCGGCGGCATCCTCTTCTTGCGGTTCCGGCGTAACGGCAGTCTCATCTTCGGGCTTTGGCGCGGCGACCGGGATGAAAGACGGGCCATCGGCGGTAAAGGACGGCAAGGCCTCCTCAGCTGCGTGGTTCATCTCAGACACCGTGCCCCCTTCCGGCGGCGTATCCACCAGAAAGACCGACCGCATCGTGATCTCTACCGCGTCCCGGCAATTCTCCATGCAAGGCTCGGTGCGCCACTGCGCATACTCGCGCTCAGGCCGGTCATCGATGACGAACCCGTCCTTGTTGTACATCTCAAAGGCGGCAAAGTTTTCATGAGACAGGACGAACTCATCATCCACCTTGTCGTTTGAATAGAGAATATAGGCCACGATGGCATAGGTCTCATCCGCCGTCAGAGTGCCCGCCTCACCAAAGGGCATGGAGCGGTTGATGTAATCCCACGCGGTGGACAGATGCGGCCAGTAAGACCCCACCGTTTTCACAGGGTCGTCATCGGCCAGCGTGTCAAACCCGCCCGCCAGCACCGGCCAGTTGTCGACCCCTTCGGCAAAATCCCCATGGCAGGCCGCGCATTTTTCGGCAAACACCTCTTCGCCCGTGTACACATCGCCCGACCCTTCGGGCAGGCCGCGCCCATCGGGCAAAACATCCACATCCCAGGCCGCGATCTCCGCGTCATGCGCAGGGCGGCCCAGACCATAGGTGCCATCTGGCACCGGTGCGGGCCTGGTCAGATCAACACCGCCCGCCGCGCGCTCTGCCGCCGCCGCTTGCACTTCGGCAATCTTGCGCTCCAGCTCTGCGGCGCGCTCCGCCTCAGAACGAGCCTTATTGGCAGTAGCAGACACCTGATCCTGCACCTGCTCCACGCGCGTCTCGAGCGTCTCGATCCGGTCCTGCCCGTAATCGCGATTTGCCACGAAAAGCGCGAGCGCCAAAACCGCCGCGGCCCCTCCGAAAGCTGGCAGGAAAATCTGATTAAGAGGTTTCGACATTCTCAGCGATCCCTTCTGCGCTCACGTACCAGGTCTGGATACAGTTGTTGTGGTAGACGGCGTTTTCTCCGCGCTCTTCGCGCAGTTGCGCCTTGGTGGGCTGGACATATCCGGTCTCATCCATCGCGCGGGCCTGCAGCAGCATCGGCGCACCGTCCCAGTTGGTGTCGAGATAGAACCGGGTCAGCGCTTTGCTGTCGCCTTGCTTGCCAAGCCGCGCGCTTTCCCAGGTGATGCCGCCATCCTTGGACACATCCACCCGGGTGATTTGACCATGGCCGGACCACGCAAGACCCGAAATGACCAGCGGGCCGGGTCCGTGCGTGATCGGCATTTGCGGGCTGGGGGAGGTGATGACGGATTTGGCATCCATGACCCATGTCCATTTGCGGGCCGTGCCATTCTCATACACATCCGTGTACTTTGAGGTCTCCTCCCGGCTTTCCACCGCGCGGTCCACGACCTCTACCCGGCGCAACCACTTGACCCACATGTTGCCTTCCCAACCGGGCACCACCAGGCGCACCGGATAGCCATGCTCCATACGCAAGGCCTCGCCATTGGCCTTGAACGCCACCAGCACGTCATCGAGCGCCTTTTTCATCGGGATCGACCGCCCGTTCGACGACGCATCCGCGCCTTCGACATAGACCCATTTGTCCTCCGAGATATCCGCACCGGCTTCTTTCAGCAGCGTCCGAAGCGGCACGCCGGTGTATTCCATATTGTGGATCATGCCATGGGTGAACTGCACGCCATTGAGCTGCGCCCCGGCCCATTCCATGCCCGTATTGGCAGCGCATTCGCAGAAATAGACATGGTTTTCGCGCGGAAAGCGTTCGAGGTCCTCATAGGTAAAGACCAACGGGCGATCCACCAGCCCGTTGATCATCAGCCGCCAGTCTTCCTTGCGCATGTCGATCGCGCCCGAGTGATGCCGCTCAAACGCACAGCCCTGCGGCGTGATCGTCCCGTCCAGGGCATGGATCGGCGTGAAGTTGATCGAGGAAATAGGCGAGGCCGTCAGCCATTCCACATTGCGGCGCACCACGTGGCTTTCATACTCAATCGGCATGCCGTAGGGCGTCTCATCCACGCCTGCGCCGGTGTAGGAGGCCCAATCCTGCAATTCGGTAATAAGGGGGTCCGGGCCATCAGCAGCGGTCGCGGCCCCTGCCACGGTTCCGGCCGCCATGGCCGCACTGCCTCTGAGAAAGGCGCGGCGGGAAGGTTTGAAACGTTCACTCATATCTGATGTCCCATTCACACGCCGACCACGTCGACGCTGTTGTTGTCGCGCACCGTAACGGTGCCCAGCTTGGCGATGTGGCTTTCCACCACGTCCCAGATTTGCGGGCCTTCTGTGCCTTCGTTCACACTGGCCCAACCGGCCACGACGTATCCCCGCGCCGGGTCAATCGGCTCTCCGGTGCTCAGCAACGTCATGTTGGAAATCCGGTCGCCTTGCGGTTGGCCCACGTCGATGCGGTATCCAAGCCCGCCTGTGCGCACCATGTCGCCACCCTGCTGGTAGTAGGGATCAGGGTTGAAGATATTGTCGGCCACATCCTCCAGCACGACCTTGAGGAATTCGCCCGTCATCTCGGTGCGATATGCCTCGCCATAGGACATGGACGTCACGCCATAGATATCCTCGCGTGTGATGTCCTGCCCCGGGATCAGGGTCGGGCCCCAGCGGACACCGGGGCTCAGCGCAATCTCTGCGTCCCGCTCACTCAGCAACGCATCACAGATCAGGTCATCCCAGGTGCCGTTGAAATTGCCGCGCCGGTACAGCAGGCTGTCGGTCTGGCCGATCACCTCTGCCATCTCGGCCTCATAAGGCGCGCGTTCGCCATCAATCAGCGCGGTCATCTCGGCGTCCGGTTCGATCACATCTGCAAATATGGGGATCAGCTTGGTGCGATATCCCATCATGCGGCCATCCCGGATATCCAGATCCACCCGGCTGACAAACTTGCCGTTTGAGCCTGACGCCACAATGATCGTGTCACCCACCACAACCGGTTCAGGCAGCGCGTCATGAGTGTGACCAGACAGGATCACATCGATCCCCGGCACCACGCCCGCCATCTTCTTGTCCACGTCAAAGCCATTGTGGCTCAGCACCACGACGCATTCCGCCCCTGCCGCGCGCACCTCTTGGACCATCGCGGCCATGTTTTCATCGCGGATCCCGAACGAGTACTCCGGGAACATCCAGCGTGGATTGGCAATCGGCATATAAGGAAAGGCCTGCCCGATCACCGCGATCTTGGTGCCGCCGCGCTCAAACATCTTATAGGGCGCGAAAAGCTCCGCCGGTTCGTCCCATTCGGCATCGAAAATGTTCTGTCCAAGGGCTGCAAAAGGCAACTCCTGGACCAGCTCCGCCACGCGCTCAGCCCCAAGCGTAAACTCCCAATGAAAGGTCATCGCGTCCGGCGAGAGCCCGTTCATCACGTTGACCATGTCCTGGCCTTGGGTCTTCAGACAGGTGTAGGACCCATGCCACGTATCCCCGCCATCCAGCAGCAACGCCTCCGGCCGTTCAGCGCGAATGGCCTTGATCACGGTTGCCACACGATCAAGCCCGCCGACACGGCCGTAGGCCGCCGCCAGCGAAGAGAAATCATCGGAACTCAGCGCGTAATGGCTGGGGCTGCCATCTTCGATGCCGTAAAGCTTGCGAAACGCGGCCCCCGTCACATGGGGCACCGCACCCTTGTTCCCCCCCACGCCGATATTGACCGACGGCTCCCGAAAATAGAGCGGCGCAAGCTGGCCGTGGATGTCGGTGACATGGATCAAAGACACATTGCCAAAGGTCTCAAATTCCAAGAGCTGATCCTGCGACAGCGATTGCTGCGCGGCCAAACGCGCCCATTGGCCAAATCCCGACCCGCCGAGGATGGCCGACGCGGCCATGCCAACTTGCAGAAAATCGCGGCGCGATATCATCCGGCCCTCTTCCCCTTACATATGCGCATAAGTGAATGTTGCGCGTCTAAAAAAGGCCCCGCCACATAGCGGAGCCTTGGGTGTTCAGTTGCGAACCGACGGTGTCTCGACGGCCAAACCCTGCCCGCGTGAGGCCAGGTAGAGCTCAAGCGCCTTGAACTCCTCTCCGCCCTCGGCAAAGGGCGTGGCGCGGATGTTCTTCATACAGCCTTTGAACCGGCCATGGATCGAGTTGAGTTTGGCGTTCTTCAACCTGTAGGTCGGAAACCCGTTGATCTGACCTTGGCTCAGGTGGTCAGCGCGGATCATCACGCCGTAATTGTTCTCATGACAATTCGAACAAGACATATCGAGCTGCCCCACGCGGGTGTAATACAGCTCTTTTCCCTGCTCCCAAAACGGCGCGGCCTCACCATCAATCGCCACGTTCATCGGCATCCCGCGCGATTGCAGCCCGATCAGCGCGGTCATAGCCGTCATGTTTCCCTTGGACCACTCCCACGGCTCGGCGCCCATGCGGTCGGTCCGGCATTCATTGACGAGGTCTTCCATTGTGACAAGCTGACCATCCTCCACACGGGGCAATTGGGTCCGAAGCCCTTCAAATTCCGCGGCGTTCGCATGGCAAGACGCACAGGCCATGTCCTGCGTGCCCTCGACCTTGTCCCAAAGATCAATCGCCTGATCGACAAAAACCATGGCTGGGTTGTCAAAGTCATCGGTCTGCAGAAACTGTGTTTCGGTCGACCGGAAGCGCCAACCGGAGTAGAGCGTGTCGAGGTTTTCCACGTGATCAGGTGCTGCCACTTCAGTGATCAGGGTTTGCCCCTCAACCGATAAGGTCTTGTTGTCCTGCGCCACGGCAGTGCCCGCCGCAAGGATCGCCGATGCGATGATCCACCCTTTGAATGTCATGGTCGTCCCTCCCTCGCTCACGCGTTTCCGCCTTATGTGACGGTGATCGCCTTGGCTGTCTCGTAGATGTCCCCGTCATCATCGTACCAGGTGAATTTGAATTCACCGCTTTCGGGCACGACGGCGTCGAACTGGAAAAACGGGTTGGTTGAAATCGCAGGCTCCATCGCCACGTCGATCACGTTCTCGCCGTTAAAATCCGCGGTGAACCGGTGGATGATAGAGCGCGGGATGA
>JBCBWJ010000166.1:0-6670 GCA_039817165.1 Pseudomonadota bacterium
CGAAACCGATGCCGAACGCCCCGGCATCGTGCCCGTCTGCGATGCCCTGTCCGACGCCTTGCCCGACGACACCATGATCTATTCCGACATGACGCAGTTTGCCTATGTCGCAAAAGAGGTCTGGAACATGCCCCGCGCAGGCCACTGGCATCACCCCAACGGCTTTGGCACCCTGGGCTACGCGCTGCCCGCCGCCATCGGCGGGGCCGTGGCGCGCGCGGGCCTGCCCACGCTCTGCATCGCGGGCGACTACGGCTTTCAATACACCCTGCAGGAACTTGGCGCGGCGGTCGAACTGGGCCTGCCGCTGCCGATCCTGGTCTGGGACAATGGCAAGCTCAAGGAAATCGAAGACAGCATGGTCCGCGCCCAGATCGCCCCCAACGCCGTCATCGCCCAAAACCCCGACTTCGCCGCCCTCGGCCGCGCCTACGGCGCCTATGCCGAAGTGCCCCAAACCGTGGACGAGGTCGTGCAAGCCGTGCTGAACGCCTTTCAAGCCGACCGCCCCACCGTCATCCACGTCGATGCCGGGATCGCTCAGACGTAACAGAGCGCCTTCGTCTGGCCGTGGCATGGCGATCCGTCTCGCATTCTCAAGCCCTTTATCGTTCCATCCCGCTGAACTTTCGAATGACAGCCTGCAATCGGCATTTCGCCAGGCCCCGGGACGGCCAGGCGAAGGCGCGGCGGGCTGCGCCCTTTACTCCGCGCCGGGCGCACACTCCCTGCCAAAAGGGGATACCCCGCCCCAATGAAACCCTCTAAACTCCCCCCATGCGATACCTCCACCCCCTCGTCCTGCTGATCTGCGCCGCCCTTCCGGCCCAGGCCGACATGCGCGTGCCCGACAGCCAGACAGAGATCTCCATGGGGTTTGTCCCCGTGGTCCAGTCCGCCGCCCCCGCGGTGGTCAACATCTACGCCCGCCGCATCGTCGATGTGCGCAGCCCCTTCGCCGATGACCCGTTCTTCCAAGGTCTCTTCCGCGATTTCGGCACACCCCGCCAGCGGGTGGAAAACTCTTTGGGCTCCGGCGTCATTCTGGGCGAGGACGGCATTGTGGTCTCTAACTATCACGTCGTGGGCGATGCCAATGACATCCGCGTGGTTCTCAACGACCGCCGCGAATTTTCCGCCCGCGTCCTGCTGTCCGATCAGGAAAGCGATCTGGCCGTGCTGCAAATGGAAGACGCGCCCCCCATGCCCGCGCTCACCTTGCGCGACAGCGACACCGTCCAGGTGGGCGAATTGGTGCTGGCCATCGGCAACCCGTTCGGCGTGGGCCAGACCGTGAGCAGCGGGATCGTCTCGGGGCTCGCACGCTCCGGCACCGCCACGGGCAACCTGCGCGGATATTTCATCCAGACCGACGCGCCGATCAATCCGGGCAATTCCGGCGGCGCGCTGGTCGATGTGAACGGCGACCTCATCGGCATCAACACCGCCATCCTCAGCCGCTCAGGCGGGTCCAACGGCATCGGCTTTGCCATCCCTTCGGCGCTCGTGGCGCAATTCGTCACCCAGGCCCGCGCCGGTCAATCCCAGTTCCAGCGCCCCTGGGCCGGCATCGACGGTCAGACCCTCACAGCGGACATGGCCGAAGGCTTCGGGCTGGACCGCCCCGGCGGCGTGGTGATCTCGCAGCTGCACCCGCTCAGCGCCTTCCTGACGGCAGGGCTTCAACCCGGCGACGTGGTCACTCGGGTCGACGGCCAAGACGTGAACACCCCGCCCGAAATGATCTACCGCATGTCCGTCAGCGGCATTGGCAAAACGGCCCAGATCACCCACATGCGCGACGGCCGCGAGGTGACCACCGCCGTGGAAATGATCTCGCCCCCCGACACCCCGGCGCGCGCGCGACGTGTGACAGGGGAGGCCTCCGCGATCCCCGGTCTGACCCTCTCTACGGTGAACCCGGTCACACTGGCTGAATACAACCTCGGGCTGTCGGTGCGCGGGGCCGTGGTGGATGATCCCGGCCCCATCGGTCGGCGCGCGGGGCTCCGGCCCGGCGATGTGCTGCGTGTGATCAATGATGTCGATGTCACCGATGCCGACACCGCCGACGCGCTGCTCGAGACCGCTCAACGGCGGCTCGAGATGGACGTGCAACGCGGCCCCCGGCGGCTGACCATGAATTTCCGGCTCTAGTGGCATGGCCGATCTCTTTGACACCCCCTCCCAAGGCACGACCGACGAGGCCCCAACCACCGCGCCGCGCCCCTTGGCCGACCGGCTGCGGCCCAAAACCCTGGGCGAGGTGGTGGGCCAAACTCAGGTTCTGGGACCAGAGGCGCCCTTGGGTGTGATGCTCGCGTCAGGCGCGCTCGGCTCCATCGTCTTCTGGGGCCCGCCCGGCGTGGGCAAAACCACCATCGCGCGCCTCCTGGCGGACGCCACCGATCTGCATTTCGTCCAGATCAGCGCCATTTTCACCGGCGTGCCCGACCTGCGGAAAGTCTTCGAACAGGCCCGCATCCGCCGCACGAACGGGCAGGGCACGCTGCTCTTTGTCGATGAAATCCACCGCTTCAACAAAGCCCAGCAGGACGGCTTCCTCCCGCATATGGAAGACGGCACGATCCTGCTTGTGGGCGCCACCACCGAAAATCCCAGCTTTGAATTGAATGCCGCCCTTCTGAGCCGCGCCCAGGTGCTCGTGCTCGACCGCCTCAGCCTCGCGGAACTGGAACACCTCGCCCAACGGGCCGAGGCTGAGATGGGCCGCCCACTGCCCCTCGATGGTCCGGCCCGCGAAACCCTCCTGGAGATGGCCGATGGCGACGGCCGCGCGCTGCTCAACCTTGCCGAACAGGTCGCCGCCTGGACGGTCGATGGCAAACTGGGTGAGGCCGCCCTGCGACAGCGCCTCACCCGGCGCGCGGCCAAATACGACAAGGCGGGGGATGCCCATTACAACCTGATCTCGGCGTTGCACAAATCCGTGCGCGGCTCGGACCCGGACGCGGCGGTCTATTGGCTGGCCCGCATGCTCGAGGGCGGCGAGGACCCCCGCTTTCTGGCCCGGCGCATCACGCGCATGGCGGTCGAAGACATCGGTCTGGCCGATCCGCACGCGCAGGCGCACTGCCTCCATGCCTGGGAAGTTTACGAACGTCTTGGCAGTCCCGAAGGCGAGTTGGCACTGGCACAGGCGGTGCTCTACCTCGCGCTCGCGCCGAAATCCAACGCCGCCTATGTCGCCTACAAAGGTGCGCGTGCAGAGGCCAAACGCACCGGCAGCACCTCACCGCCCAAGCACATCTTGAACGCGCCCACGCAGATGATGAAAGATCAGGGATACGGCGACGGCTACGCCTATGATCACGACGCGGAAGACGGGTTTTCAGGGCAAAATTACTTCCCCGACGGCATGAAGCGCCCGGTTCTCTACCAACCTCCCGACCGCGGGTTTGAACGCGACCTCAAGAAGCGGGTCGACTACTTTTCCAAGCTGCGCGCCAAGCGGAACTGACAGCCCAGTCGCCGTGGTTGAGCGTCACACCTGTCGTTTTTTGAACATTTTTATGTCCACAACCTTGCGTCAACTGCGCGCAGTCATGGCCCTCACTCCATGGTTTTCCTCAATTCATGGCTTTTATTGCTAAAAAAACAGGGTTTTGCTGGTGAAGGGGGTAGATGCCTCAAAAGTTTCGTGTTTTGTTAATGTCATGTCGCGAACGAGCCATCTTACAACAAAAATAAAGGACAGGCTTCGTCAACTTCCGTGAAAGCGGGGGACATAATCATATGAGTGACCAGGGAGACAACATGACTCAGATGAAAGATCAAGCAATGCTCGATCGTCTGGCCGAGGCCGCCCGCCAGGGCAAAATCTCGCGCCGTTCGTTTATGCACTATTCCATGGCGGCCGGTCTGACGACCACCACCGCAACCGGTCTTTGGACCTCCAGCGCCAAGGCGGCGCCGCAAAACGGCGGCACGTTCCGCGTGGCACAGCATGACGGCAACACGTCCGACACGCACGATCCCGGCACGTATCTGTCCAACGGTCAGATCGCCACCACACACACGCACCGCGCCTACCTGACAATGATCAACACCGATCAGACGCTTGGCGGTGACGTGGCCACCGAATGGTCGGCCTCGCCCGATGCCACGGAATGGACGTTCAAGCTCAACCCGAACGCCACATTCCACAGCGGCGGCAAAGTGACCGGCGCAGACGTCGTGGCCTCGATGAACCACCACCGTGGTGAAGACAGCCAGTCTGCCGCCAAGGCCCTTCTGGCCAGCGTCGACGAGATTGTCGACAATGGCGACAGCGTCGTGTTCAAACTGAGCGCGCCAAACGCTGACCTGCCTTGGATCATGCCGGACTACCACCTGCCGATCCTCAAGGCTCAGGCCGATGGCTCCATCGATTGGGCGTCCGGCGACGGCTGTGGTCCGTACCGCCTCGTGGAAAACGAGTTCGGCGTGGGCGCACGGTTTGAGCGTCACGACGATTGGCACGGCGAAGGTGCTTATTTCGACGAAGTCGTCTTCACGATCATCAACGACCCCAACGCTCGTCAGACAGCTCTGCTGACCGGCGACGCGGACGCGGTCAGCCTGATCGAGAACAAGACGATGGGCCTGCTTGCGCGTGACCCCAACGTGGTCATCGACAACGTGCCGTCCGCTCAGGCGGTCACAATGCCCATGCATTGCGACACGGCACCGTTCGACAATGTTGACGTGCGCAACGCTCTGAAGATGTCGATCAACCGTGAAGAACTGGTTGAGAAGATCACGTTCGGCGCGGCCACGGTGGGCAACGACTTCCACCACTCGCCCGCGATGCCGTACTGGCCCGATGACATCGAACAGACCCCCTACGATCCTGAGCAGGCCAAAGCGCTTCTCAAGAAGGCGGGTATGGAGAACCTCGAGGTCAACTTCTCGACCGCAGACTCCATCACCACCGGTGCCGTTGACATGGCTGTTCTCTACTCGGAGCAAGCCAAGGCCTCTGGCATCAAGATCAACGTGGTGCGTGAGCCCAACGATGGTTACTGGTCCGATGTCTGGCTGACAAAGCCGTTCGTCATGGTCACATGGGGTGCGCGTCCGACGCCGGACGTGATGTACTCGCTGGCCTACAAGGACGATGCGCCTTGGAACGAAAGCCGCTGGCAGAACGCACGCTTCAACGAGCTCCTGCAGCAGGCCAAAGCCGAGCTGGACGACACATTGCGCGCAGAGATGTACCGCGACATGGCGAACATCGCGAGAACGGATGGCGGGACGATCGTTCCGTACTTCCCGAACTTCGTCTACGCGCGCCGGAGCAACGTCAAGACAGGCGACTCTCTGGCCGCAAGCTGGGCCATGGACGGCTACCGCGCAGCAAGCCGCTGGTGGTTCGAAAGCTAAAAACCAAGAGCCCCGGCGCCAAGACGCCGGGGCTTTTCGTTTGCCTAATCTGACACCGACGTTTTACAGACGTAATACCGACGTAATACAGAGGCCAAAAAAGGCAGACCAAATCGCGAGGTGGGTTCGCGGTCAGGGACATAAAAATCCAAATCCTCTGGCAAGCACCGCCTGGCTGAACAACCATCCGTGGGGCCCGTTGATGTTCGGGTGACATACACGAGGAGGGACACATGGGAGACATCTTGGGGCTCGTTGGAAAACGGCTCGGGTTGGGTCTGATCATTCTTTTGGTCATATCCATCATCATCTTCTTCATGGTGGAACTGCTACCCGGTGACATCGCGCAAGCGGTGCTGGGGCAGGGCGCCACAGAAGAAAACCTCGCCGCATTGCGCGAGCAAATGGGCCTGAACAAATCCGCACCAGTGCGGTATCTTGAATGGCTGAGCGGCGCTGTTCTGCTGGACTTCGGCAACTCGATCGTGACGGGCACGCCCGTTGTGGAAACGATCAGCACGCGCTTCATGAACACGCTGTTCCTGGCCGCTTATGCGGCTGTGATCGCGGTTCCGATCTCCATCGTTTTGGGCGTGCTCGTGGCTCTGCTGCGCAACACGATCTTTGACCGTGCAGCCAATGTGGTAACGCTCTCCTTCATCTCCTCGCCGGAGTTTTTCTTAGGATATATCCTGATCCTTTACTTCGCGGTGAAGTGGCAGATGTTCCCGGCGATCTCGTCCTTGAGCGATGGCATGTCCTTCCTGGAATTGCTGGAGCGCACCTTCCTGCCGGCCCTGACGCTGGTCCTTGTTGTCATGGCGCACATGATGCGGATGACCCGGGCGGCGATCATCAACCTTTTGGCCTCTCCCTATATCGAGATGGCCCGCCTCAAGGGCACACCGCCCTGGAAAGTCATTGTCCGACACGCGCTGCCCAACGCCTGGGCGCCGATCATCAACGTGGTCGCGCTGAACCTCGCCTATCTGATCACCGGTGTGGTGCTCGTGGAGGTGGTGTTCGTCTATCCCGGCATCGGCCAGGCTCTGGTGGACTCTGTGGCCAAACGGGACTTCCCCGTGGTGCAGGCCTGCTGTCTGATTTTCGCGGCCACCTTCATCCTGCTCAATCTGGCAGCTGACGTTGGCGCAATCCTCACAAACCCGCGTTTGCGGCATCCAAAGTAAGGGGATCGCGAAATGTTTGTACTTGTCTACTTCACATTCTTGGTCGTGTGCTTTCTGGTCTCGGCCTACTTCAATCAGCGAACGGCGTTCCTCCT
>JBCBWJ010000167.1:0-6654 GCA_039817165.1 Pseudomonadota bacterium
GGGTACAATTCAATACATCCTTACTCGCTAACGGCTGTGATTTTCGGTTCGCGGTGTTCACTCGAATTAAAAGCTTTTGTCAGAAACAGTTTAGGCGCGGAAGTTACGTATCGGGATATAGAATTGAACCAAACAAGGTACGAACTCTCGTTCGCCGGGTAGCAAGCGTAGGGCGGCGGCCCACCCCACTATCCAACCCCGGTCTACTTGAATATATCCATCCCCGCCTCAAACCGCGCATCCGAATGCACGCTCGAATACGGCCATTCCTCCGGCCGCGCGACCAACCCGTGCTTGACCGGGTTCAACCAACAATACCGCACATGTATCCAATAATCGGCCTCATCCCGAATGTGGTGTTCCCAAAACCTGCGCTGCCAGATCCCCGCATCACCTTTTCGCATCTTGCTGGCCGAACGCTGTAGGGTGGGGTTCCACCCCACCGCATGTCCCATCTCCTTCGCAATGGTGGGGTGAAACCCCACCCTACAATTGTCGCGCAAATTACGGGTGAAACGCGCCTTAATCGCGCCCCAACGACTTGAAAAATCCCGATCGTCTGGCGGCAATGTCCATACGGCGTGGATGTGATCCGGCAACACGACAAACGCATCGATCTCAAATGGCCGTTCGACCCTCGTCACCCGCACCGCGTCGCGCAAATGCTCAATCTCGTCCACCAACAAGGATGGCCCGCGATGCGCCAACCCGACCGTGAAGAACACGCGCGCACCTGTAACCTTTGGACGAATGTAACACGACATCCCTCACCCTGCCGCGTGCATGGTTAACGCCGTCTAAACCACCACCACCGCCGTGCCCTTTCCTTCACCTCCACAACCTCTGCCAACTCCCCGCCCTTCACCACCGGCAGGCCAGCCTTGCGCAGCACCTCGCGCTCCATCAGACGGTTGA
The DNA here is from genome assembly GCA_039817165.1 of Pseudomonadota bacterium. GTDB lineage: Bacteria > Pseudomonadota > Alphaproteobacteria > Rhodobacterales > Rhodobacteraceae > Roseovarius. The sequence goes on from JBCBWJ010000167.1 coordinate 916, forward strand.
GCTGCACCTCCTGAACCTTTTCCCCTGCCTCTGCCAGCGTCTTGGCCCCCAATTCGGACGGTCCAAAGTAAAATTTATGGCTGCGCACGCCGTGTTCAGACACATCCTCCACATCCTGTTGCTTGCGGATCCGGTCGAGCTCCGTCATCGACACCACCGCCGCCACCTGCCGGCCGTGGCGCGTCAGGATCACCGTCGCGCGCGGGTCTTGTGTCAGGTGGATGATCTGGCTGATTTTCTCGCGCGCAAGCGAGGTCGGGAAGAGGTAGGTCTGGCCCCACCCGGTTTTCGGACGCTGATTCACTGTGAAAGCCCCTCTGAATTTATGTACAAAATGGGTTTTGGCCGCCTCAGACGGACCCCAAATTGTACGAATCCCTTGAAGCCACCGTGCGGTGGGGCGCGCTGTGGGGTGAAAAACCCCTTCGCACCTGCAGAAAGTCGCGGGGGTTTCTGAACCAACCGGTCGCCCGAGTTATCCCAAGCGTAACCAAGCTGAACAAAACGGAAATTTTAGGTTTATCCACAGCATTTTCCTCACGATATCAACGGTTTAATCCACAAGAAATTTCAATGCTGCAGTGCATTTTCCTTGCGCGGTGCCGATCCTGTCATGCAGACTTTAGGTGTTGGTCGGGATCTTAGGACCTCGGCAGACACGCAAAGACCTGAGGGGTCAGCGCGACGGACACCAAAGCTTCGGCCGCGGTATCCACATCGGGGGCCACCCCGGTTAGACGCCGGTCTCGCTCGTTATCCATGTTGGAGCACGCTCCCAGAGCATGTTTTAACTGGTTGATTTGAAAGGTTTTTGTGGCCAATGGAGTTTGGCCTTCGGGCCAGGATCTTGCGGCAGTCGCGGGCCTTCGGGTGCGTGACAACCGGGCGCGCTGCTCTTCGTGACGGTGCATTCGGGTTGGCGTCAGGCATGACCCAAAGCCTTCGGGTGGCGGATCATGATGCGAGGACCGCGTCTAAGCACCTGACGCCTTTTAATTTTCGGGATTTCCCAAAACGAAACGGGGACCGTTGCTTTGCGCAACAGGACCCCGCCGTCAGTTGATGCGACCGCGTCTTGCACCTATGCACTGTATGTAGCGTGGTCCGGGTCTGTGATCAACATCACCTTGTGAAAAAGCGGCCGCACCCGGTGAAACCCAGCATTTTCGCAACAGCGTTTCGCAAACTTCGGCATCCGTGGTACCATTCCCCCACAAGGAGTCACGGGCGGGCCTGTCATGCGCCCGGGATCGGCGGTTTCCACGTCGCTCCCACGCCTTGCGAGACAGTCGCATTCCATGCGACGGCTTGAGGAAATGGGACCTCGGTCGATGTCACGCGCCAAAGGCTGGACAGGCTCAACTGTGGTGCAGCCCCGTTTCGGGGTTTCAAGGCGACGCGTTGCGGGACACGTGGCGCGTCGCTCTTAATTTTGGAAAATCAGTGGGTTAACCGAGCCAAGCCCTTACGTTCTGTTCGAACTCGCGAGGCTTTTCGGCATGGAGCCAATGCCCCGCGCCGGGAATTTTGGCAAAGCGCGCTTTCGGAAAGAGCGTCTTGATCCGCATTCGATGTTCGGACCTGACGTAGTCTGAAAGCGCGCCGGACAGCATCAGGACCTCACCTTGGTAGCGCGTGTCAAAGTCGGGAAAGCCGATGATCTTGTCCATCTCGCTTTCGAGCACGTCGAGGTTGAGCCGCCAGTCTTGCGCGCTGACGTCGAGGGATTGAAGGAAGAAGGGCACCAATGCGGGGTCGTCCACATGCGGCAGCAACCTTTCACCGGCCTCCGAGCGGCGCGTGATCCCGGTCAGGTCCGTGGCGCGCATGGCGTGAATGTAGTGGACTTGGGTGTGTGTGTAAGTGACCGGCGCGATATCGGCCACGATCAACCTGTTGACCCGTTCGGGCCGCGTGAGGGCGAGTGTCATCGCAGCCTTGCCCCCCATGGAGTGGCCCAGAACATCGAAGCGGCCCCCCAATGTTTCGAGCACCTCTGCCAGATCATGGGCGAGGGCTTCGTAGGAATGGGTTTCGAACCAAGGGCTTGCGCCGTGGTTGCGCATGTCGACGGCCACGACACGCCGTTGATCGGACAGGCGTTTGGCGATGACACCCCAGTTTCGGCCAGAGCCGTAGAGACCATGGGCGATGAGCAGGCCGGGTCGGTCATCCGGCCCCGGATGGTTGATCATATGGAGCATGCGGTCTTGATAAACGTGGTGGTCGAGACTGGCCAGTGGTGTTGAGGTTCCGCGCTCGGCCCGCTAGATGTTTTTCATGTCGATCCGCAGACCTTTTGACAAAAACCTGCATGCGCTCAATTCAGGGCTCGCGTCCAAGTTGGGCCTTGGCATACGGCGTGACGCCACCAGCAACCTGCGCAGGGCGCGCCACCGGTTGCCCCGTCACATGCGGGCGGAGGCCGACAAGATCCTGCGTGCGGACGAAGCCCTGACGCACCCGAAACTCGCGCGGATCGCGAACACCGGCGCGCTGGATGGATCGTTCAAGAAATTAAACTCGCATTTGAAGGCCATAGACCTCGCCGACGAACGCCGCGGTGCGCGGATCAATCTGGCGGCCGGTCTGGTGTTCAAAGTGCTGTTGATTGTCGGGGTGTGTCTGGCTGTTCTGGCGTGGCAAGATCTGATCTGATCAGGGCCTCGGGGCTGAGGGCGTGGCGGACCACGACGGTCACGGTGACAAACGACACATAGAGCAGCAAGTACCAAGACCCCAATTTGCCCAAAGACACAAGTTCCAGCCGGGCCTGACCGGAATAGAGCCATGTGCCTGTCATCGTGCCAATGTTTTCGGCGACCCACAGAAAGATCGAGGACAGGAACGCCGCCAATGGCAGGGGCATCCAGTAGACACGATCGCCAATGCGGTACCAGATGCGCGTGCGCAGAAAAATAAGGATTGTGGCCGCGAACAGGGCGACGCGAATATCGGGCAGGAAGTGGTGGGCGAAGAAGTTGACGTAGATCGCAATCGCCAGCAGGAAGGTGATCCACATAGCAGGGTAGGGCGCGAACCGCATGTTGAACACGCGGATCGCGCGGGCCATGAAGCTGCCGACGCTGGCATACATGAAGCCTGAGAACAGCGGTACATCGAGGATCTTGAACAGCCCGGCCTCGGGGTAGCTCCAGGAACCGGCGTGGACTTTGAACCACTCCATCGCCGTGCCGGTGAAATGGAACAGCAGGATCACACGGGCCTCTTCCCAGCTTTCCAGTTTGAGCCATAAAAACAGCGCCTGTAGCGCAAGTGCGATGATGAGGAGAACGTCATAGCGGTGCAGGACCATATCGTCGGACCAGATCGCTTTCGTGCCGATGATGGCCAGCAGAAGCGAGATGCCAAAGAGGCCCGCCCATCCCATTTTCAGCACGAACATCACCAGTTCGGCGGCCCACAGGGGCAGGCGGGCGCGCATCCAGTCCCCGAGGGCCCGTTCTATGATCCGGGTTTTGCTCACATCGCCATTAAAAAAGGCGGCGCCGGGATGTCCAGTGCCGCCTTTTCGAATTTTGAGGGTGCTTCAGAGGTTTTGGTAGAGGGGGAAGCGCGCGCAAAGTTCCGCCACTTCGCCTTTCACCTTGGCCTCGACCGCGCCATTGTCGTCTGCACCGTTTGCGGCCAGTCCATCGACGACCTCGACGATCCAATCCGCCACCTGGCGGAATTCGTCTTCGCCAAAGCCGCGGGTTGTGGCGGCAGGTGAGCCCAGACGGATGCCGGAGGTCACCATCGGCTTTTCAGGGTCAAACGGCACGCCGTTCTTGTTGCAGGTGATATGGGCCCGGCCGAGTGATTTCTCGGTGTCGTTGCCTTTCACACCCTTGGGGCGCAGGTCGACCAGCATCACATGCGTGTCGGTGCCATGGGTCACTGTGTCGAGCCCACCTGCGATCAACTGGTCGCTGAGCGCCTGCGCGTTCCTGATCACCTGCTGGATGTAGGTTTTGAACTCTGGCTGAAGTGCTTCGCCAAAGGCCACGGCCTTGGCCGCGATCACGTGCATCAGCGGGCCGCCCTGAATGCCGGGGAAGATGGCTGAGTTGAATTTTTTCGCCATCGCCTCGTCATTGGTGAGGATCATGCCGCCGCGGGGGCCGCGCAGGGTTTTATGCGTTGTCGTGGTGGCGACATGCGCATGCGGGAACGGGTTGGGGTATTCGCCTGCCGCGATCAGGCCCGCAAAATGTGCAACGTCTGCCAGGACATAAGCGCCCACTTCATCCGCAATCTCACGGATGCGGGCGAAATCAATCACCCGTGGAATGGCGGAGCCACCTGCGATGATCATCTGCGGCTTGTGTTCCTTGGCGAGCGCCTCCATCTGGTCGTAGTCGATCAGGTTGTCCTCGCGGCGCACGCCGTATTGGACCGCATTGAACCATTTGCCCGACTGGTTGGGTGCGGCACCGTGGGTCAGGTGGCCGCCGGCATCAAGGGACATCCCGAGTATCGTGTCGCCCGGTTTCAAAAGCGCCTGGAACACGCCCTGGTTGGCCTGGCTGCCCGAGTTGGGCTGCACATTGGCAAAACCGCAGTTGAAGAGCTGTTTTGCACGCTCAATCGCCAGGTCTTCGGCCAGGTCGACGAAGTGGCACCCGCCATAGTAGCGCCGTCCGGGGTAACCTTCGGCGTATTTGTTGGTCATGACGGAGCCTTGTGCCTCCATCACCGCGGCAGAGACGATATTTTCGGACGCGATGAGTTCGATCTCATCACGTTGCCGGCCCAGCTCCGATTCGACCGCTGCTGCGATTTCTGGATCGCGTGCGGCAAGAGAATCCGTGAAAAATGCTTTGTTGTTCGAAGTTATTTGTCCGTCATGCGCCATTTTCCGTAGCTCCGTAGGGTTCGATTGACGTGCTTTCCTATAGGAAACATAGGCCGATTGAAACGGTGTAAAGCGACAAAAGCACTTGCAGGAGCGCCACCCAATGCGTCAGACAAGAGAGCGGGCAGTAAAATGCCTTAAAATGAGGGATCTTGGATAGGCTTTCGGGTGCCAAAAGACCGCAAAATAGCCTTCGCGGCCAGTGATGTAGAGCTTGCGCAGACAGCGCAGGCAGAACTCGTTTCGCATTTCGGAGCCGTGCCCGAGGCGGAGGCGGATGTGATCGTCGCCCTCGGCGGGGACGGGTTCATGCTGTCTACCCTGCACCGAGTGCAGGGCATGGACATCCCTGTTTACGGGATGAACCGCGGCACCGTGGGCTTCCTGATGAACGAATTCAGCATGGGCGATCTGCAGGAGCGGCTGGACGCGGCGGTCGAAGAGGTGGTCAACCCCTTGGCCATGCGCGCCCAGGACCGTGATGGTCAGGTGCACGAGGCGCTTGCGATCAACGAGGTGTCTTTGCTGCGGATGGGGCCACAGGCAGCCAAGTTGAGGGTCAGCATCGATGGGCGCTCTCGTCTTGAAGATCTTGTGTGCGACGGGGCATTATTGGCGACACCAGCGGGATCGACGGCTTACAACTATTCCGCTCATGGACCGATCTTGCCCATTGGGGCGGATGTGCTGGCGCTGACGGCGGTTGCCGCGTTCCGACCGCGGCGGTGGCGCGGGGCGCTTTTACCGAAACGGGCAATGGTCCGGTTCGATGTGCTGAACCCGGGAAAACGACCGGTGATGGCGGATGCGCATTCGGCCTCGGTGCAGCACGTCACGTGGGTCGAGGTGCGATCAGAGCCTGCGATACGTCACAGGATCCT
>JBCBWJ010000168.1:0-6648 GCA_039817165.1 Pseudomonadota bacterium
CAGGTGCCTGTAAGAGAGTTCAACTCTTACGGCTCCCGACGTGGCAATCACGAGGTGATGATGCGCGGCACCTTCGCCAACATCCGCATCAAGAACGAAATGCTCGACGGGGTCGAAGGTGGTTACACGCTTGGACCAGACGGGCAAAAAACCTCTATCTTTGAGGCCTCGATGGCCTGGCAAGACCTGGGCGTGCCGCTGGTGGTGTTTGGCGGCGAACAATACGGTGCCGGATCGTCCCGCGACTGGGCTGCAAAAGGTACCGCGCTTCTGGGCGTGAAAGCCGTGATAGCGGAAAGCTTTGAACGCATCCACCGCTCCAACCTCGTGGGCATGGGCGTGATCCCGTTTGAGTTCACCGGCGATGACAGTCGAAACTCCCTTGGGCTGACGGGCGAAGAGACGGTTTCGATCTCTGGCCTCGACACGATTGAACCGCAGCAAGAAGTGCTGTGCACGATCACCATGGCGGACGGAACTGTGAAAGCAATCATGCTAAAATGCCGGATCGATACCGCCATAGAGGTGGAATACGTCGAGCATGGCGGCGTGCTGCACTATGTGTTGCGCAATCTAGCCGCAGCACCGGTCGCAGCGGAATAACTTAGGCGCGATCCGGCCCACGCCCAAACATGTCCACGCACGGGTCGGCACCTTGAGCGAATAGTTGCCGCACCGCGATGTTGACCTTTCGGCAAGCTGTCTTTTGCGGATATCGTTAACGCATTCGGAGGCGTGCAAACCGATGCAGGCCTCCTATCTTTGCGTATTTGAGGATCGACAGGCATGGCGACGACAACCAATGTGATCAAAGGTGGTCTGGCGATCAACGAAGTCGGGGCAGATCCGACCGGCACACCCGGTTTTGACACCGACAATGACGGTACAACCAGCTTGTCGTCGGATGAGTTTGTCGAGATCGTAAACGTCTCCGGAGACACGATCGACCTCACAGGGGTGCAACTTTGGGATGGGGACGGACTCATTCACACTCTGAGTGGCAGCCTGCCCGCCGGTGGCACGCTGCTTATTCTTGACGAAAACGCAGATCTGGCATCTGCGGCAGCGGCCTATCCCGATGCAACTGTGGTGCTCGCGTCAGGGTCAATGGCCCTGAACAACACCGGCGAAAGCCTTGGCCTTGTCGACACAAGCAGCGCCAACAATGACTTTGTGGTGTTCAATTATGGCGACGGCGCCACGGCGGACCCGGTCACGGACAATGTAAGCTTTCCAGGATCCAATTTGATCGGCACGGACACCACCACATCCACAGGCGACGGACAATCGGTTCAGCGAAGCCCGGGCGGGGATGACAATACCATCGTGGCAGACGCCTCACCCGGCGTCTTTTGTTTTGCGCGCGGAACCCTCATTGCCACGCCAACGGGTCAAAAGCGGGTGGAAGATCTGCGGATCGACGACGCCGTCCAGACGCAGGGTGGTCACGCAGTCCCTATCAAGTGGATCGGCCGTCAAACGGTTTCGCGGATCAATCACTCCGTTCACATGCAACCCGTGCGGATCACAGCTGGCGCTTTGGGCAAAAATATACCCGATAGGGACCTTACAGTGACCGCCGATCACGGCATGGTGCTGGACGGTATAGTGATCAACGCGGCGTGCCTGATCAATCGTGCCACCATCGACTGGGTCCCCATGGCGGACTTGGAGGACAGTTTCATCATCTACCATGTCGAGACCGAAGACCACGATGTGATATTCGCCGACAACGCACCTGCTGAGACCTTTGTAGATTACGCCTCCCGTCGCGGGTTCGACAATGTCGACGAGTATCTTGCGCTTTACGGGTCAGAACGGATCATTCCCGATATGCTGACACCCCGCGTCACATCTGCCCGCCTTTTGCCGGCCGCGATCAAAGACCGGCTGGGCATCTCGGACACAGCAGAACCCTTACGCGTCGCCTGACACCGCCACACCCTGCTTTACCTGTTCGGACAGCGGTCTAGGTCTTATTGGGCTGACGGGAGACTGGCATGAACGACACCGCATGGGACTTTGATGTTATCGTTGTCGGAGCAGGCGCGGCCGGGCTTGCCGCAACCCACGTCTTGCACAATGCAGGCCGGCGGGTGATCTGCCTTGAAGCCGCCGATAGGATTGGCGGGCGATCCTACACGGACACCTCGATTTTTGATGTGCCCTTCGATCTGGGCGGACATTGGTTGCACTACGCCGATGTGAACTCTTTCATTCCGATCGGGCACGAGCTTGGTTTCGATCTTTATGCTGACCCGGGGCATCTGCATCTTGCAGACAGCTTGACCGAGGGACCAGCCCTTGAACGGCTGGCAGACGTCACGGCGGAACTGCACCGCAAAGGCCAACTGGAAGATGACATGTCGATGGCGGATGCCATACACCCGAAGGACGCGTTCGACCGAACCGCGCTCATGCTGAAGGCACTGTCGGCGGGGCGGGACCTCAACGAGATCTCGATGCAAGATTGGCACACCGGCGCGCTTGAGGACAACAACTGGTTCTGTCGTCAGGGCTTTGGCGCAATCGTCACGGCCCATGCGGCCGGTCTTCCGATCACGGTGGAAACACCGGTGACTTCCGTGACGCGAACGCCGGATGGGGTTGAGATCATCACCGATGATGGCACCCTGCGGGCCGGCCATGTGATCATCACCGTCTCGGTCGGTGTCCTCGCCGCTGGGGGCATTCGCTTTGATCCTCCATTGGACGCACAAAAGGAACGCGCACTCGATAGCATCACCATGGGTGTCTACAACCACGCCGCCATGCTGTTTGACCCTGCCACCCTTCCGATGGAGGCCGATACCTGGGTCACCTATCCGATAGACGAAATATCAGGAGACATGGCGCGAGGCGGAGGGATCTTGTGCAATATCTCCGGCTCGGGCCTGTGCAGTTTTGAGCATGTCGGCAATTTCGCACGTGAGATGGAAGCCGCCGGGCAGGACGCCGCGATTGATTTCGCTCTCTCTAGGATGATCGACGTGTTCGGCGCTGACATACGCACAGGGTTCCAGAAAGGTCACGCAACGCGTTGGGGGTCCAACCGCTTCACCCATGGCGCATATTCCGGCACGAGGCCCGGCGGTACGGGCCTGCGAAACACTTTAAAAGAACCGCACACCGACGCCATACATTTCGCTGGTGAGGCGATGAATGAAGGCGAAACCGTTTGTGTGTCTGGCGCGCACAAGGAAGGTCTGCGCGCGGCCAAAGAGGTGTTGTCGCAGCTTTGAAACCGCACATCCAAGGCTGTGGCTAACCCTCAGCACGTGCTCTGTCAGAGGCCCGCTGATGCGGTACAGGGCTCGAAAGCCTCACGCTTTCACTCGCTCCGATTGCGGATCATACATCGGTTTCAAACTTGCCGTCGCTTTCACTTTGGTGCCCATTACGTCGATTTCATACGTTGAGGCCAGCACATCCGATACCTTTTCACCTTTTGATGGAACATATCCCAAACCCACAGCACCGCCGAGGGAATGGCCATAATTGCCTGAACTGAGATAGCCTACATATTCCCCATCGCGCACAATAGGCTCATTGTGGAACAAGAGCGGTTCAGGCTCGTTCAGCAGGAATTGCACCATGCGGTTGTGCGGCCCGCTTTCCTTGCGCGCCGCAACAGCGCCCTTTCCGATGAAGTCAGGCTTCGACAGATCCACGGCAAAGCTCAGCCCGGCATCCACCACATTGTCTTCGCAAGTGATGTCATGACCGAAGTGGCGGAAGGCTTTTTCGATGCGGCAGCTGTCCATCATGTGCATTCCGCAGAGCGTCAGCCCCACATCCTGCCCGGCCTCCCACAGCGTCTCAAACGCATGACCGGCCATGTCGGACGGCACGTATAGCTCCCACCCGAGCTCTCCCACGTAAGAGACACGATGCGCACGCGCCAGCCCCATGCCCAGTTCAATCTCTTGAGCCGTGCCAAAGGGGTTCGTGTCGTTTGAGAAATCATTGGGCGACACCTTGGCCAGAAGATCACGCGCATTGGGCCCCATGATCGCCAACACACCCTCGGAGGCGGTCACATCGGTGATCACCACCTGATAGCCTTCTGCGTGGCGGCGCAAATGCGTTTCATCGGCCAGCCGTGTGGCAGCAGGGGTGACGACGAGATACACCGTCTCCGTCAGGCGCGTCACCGTCACGTCCGCCTCGATCCCGCCTTTGGAATTGAGAAACTGAGTGTAGACAATCTTGCCCGCCGGCACCGACATGTTCGCTCCGCACACCCGGTTGAGCAGCGCCTCCGCATCCGGCCCTTCGACCCGCAGCTTGCCGAAGGACGACATGTCATACATGCCCACGTTCTCGCGCACGGCCTTGTGCTCCGCGGCGGAGTTCTCAAACCAGTTCTGGCGCTTCCAGCTGTAGCGGTACTCGCGTTCCTGACCTTCATTGGCAAACCAGTTGGCGCGTTCCCACCCGTTGACCTCGCCCATCACCGCGCCTTGTTCGAGCAGGTGATGATGGAACGGCGTGCGACGCACCCCGCGAGCGGTCTCTTTCTGGCGGTACGGGAAGTGATCAGCATAGAGGAGGCCCAGTGTCTCGGTCGAGCGCTCATAGAGGTAATGCTTGTTGCCCTGGAACGGATGCATCCGCGCTATATCCACATCGCCCAGATCAAACGGCTTCTCGCCTGTCTCCATCCACTGCGCCAGCGCCATGCCCGCGCCACCCGCCGACTGAATGCCGATAGAATTGAACCCGGCCGCGACCCAGACATTGTCCATCTCGGGCGCAAGACCAAGGTGATAGGCATCATCCGGGGTGAAGCTTTCGGGGCCATTGAAGAACGTGTGAATGCCCGCCTCCGCCAGCATTGGCATCCGGTTGCAAGCGTTCTCGAGGATTGGCTCGAAGTGATCGAAATCCTCGGGCAGCTGATCAAACTCAAAGCTGTCAGAAATACCGTTCATGCCCCAAGGCTTGGAGACCGGCTCGAACGCGCCAAGAAGCATCTTGCCCGCGTCTTCCTTGTAGTAAGCGCACTCATCCGGCACGCGCAGAACCGGCATCTGGCTCAGCCCTTCGATTGCTTCCGTCACTATATAGAAATGCTCGCACGCGTGCAGCGGCACGTTCACACCCGCCATGCGCCCGACCTCATGGCCCCACATGCCCGCGCAATTCACCACCATGTCGGCGGCAACATGGCCCTGATCCTGTCCATCATCCGAGATCCAATCGACGCCCGTGATCCGACGGCCCTGCCGCTTCATGCCCGTGACCTTCACGCGTTCCTTGACGACCGCGCCGTTCATCCGGGCCCCTTTGGCCAGCGCCAACGCGATGTTGGCGGGGTCCGCCTGTCCATCCGTGGGCAGCCACACACCGCCCTTGACGTTTTCCAGGTTGATATGCTCGTAGCGCGCCTTCAACTCATAGGGGCTCAATTCCTCAACCGGCACGTCAAACGCCCGCGCCATGGCGGCGTTGCGATACAGCTCCTCGAGCCGCTCATTGGTCAGCGCAACAGAAACCGAACCCACCTGTCGCATGCCTGTAGCCACTTCGGTCTCGGCCTCAAGCCCCATGTACAATTCCGCCGAATAGCGCGCGAGCTTTGTCATGTTCTGCGAGGCGCGCAATTGCCCGATCAGACCTGCCGCATGCCACGTGGTCCCGCAGGTCAGCTGTTTGCGTTCCAGAAGAACAACATCCTTCCAGCCCTGCTTGGCCAGGTGATAGGCCACAGAGCAGCCAATCACGCCACCGCCGACAATGACCACGCGTGCAGTTTGAGGAAGATCAGCCATGCCATTCCCTTTCGCAGAACCGGTTTGCTATTGTCGTGTTTGACACGTCGCTTGCGCAGGCAATGTTGTGTATGCGGCAGCCACGTGTCGGATTTACAATGTACCGCTTCACAACCATTTGGGATAGGTTCGCCCAATCCGCATGAACCACACCAAACCCTGACGCACCGCCTAAAATGACAGATCACACTCTCTACATCCACATCGGTCCCACAAACACCGGAACCACTGCATTGCAGACCTTTCTGGACAAGGCCGCCCCGACCGGTCTCCGGTTTGCCACTACGGGCCAATGGGGCAAATCCGGTCAGCACTATCTGGCGATGGCTTTGGCAGGGCATCAGATGTTTTTGGGCCGTAGCGTGCCAACGGACGAGACCATCGCACAGTTCGACGCGGAAATGCGTGAAGCGCGGACAGATGTGATCGTGTCATCCGAGGCGTTTGGCGCCCTGATCTTCCAGGACAAGGCGTATCCGGCGCAGCTCAAGGCCCATTTGGGTGATCATTTTTCGAGCGTGCTCTTTATCTTCACGTTGCGCCATCCGATGGCGCGAGCGGCGTCGTTTTACAAACATCTGGTTTGCACGGCCGTACACGGTCTGGATCTGAGCCCAAGACAGTTTCTGGAACGCGACCACCTGTCATTCATGCTGGATCCCTACCTGCGCCTGATGGATGAAGCGCAGATTGCGTACCAAACAATCCACTACGAACCTTCAAAAAGCTTTGTGCCGCGGTTTCTGTCCTCCATCGGTCATCCGTTGGACGACTATCAGATGGAGATGGAAAACGTATCACAATCTGACACTGTCCTTGCGGCTATGCTGTGCGTGAACAGGCTGTTTGACAAGCAAAACACCCGCTTCAAAAT